>JAQBQI010000810.1 GCA_028287085.1 Myxococcaceae bacterium | reverse complement strand
GATCGTCCTCTGGCGTGGCTGGCGGAAGCTGCGCCGATTCATGGACCTCTTCGCCTACGCGCAAACCCGCAGAAAACAGGCGCCGCAGTGAGATGTGTCCCGAGGTGAACCATGAATGGAGAGGGCTGATCTCACCTGCGCAGATCGTGCTGAAACGCGAGCGTCTCCAGGAGCCCTCTCCATTCATGGAGAGGGCGGCGCGGCAGCGCGGGTGAGGTCACCCCACCGAAGAGGCCAGTCGCAGCAGGTCGGCGAAGACCCCGCCCGCCGTCACGTCGGGGCCCGCGCCGGGGCCCTGCACGATCAGCGGCTGCGAGCTGTACCGCGTCGTCGTGAAGGCCAGGATGTTGTCGCTCAGGTTCACCCGCGCGAAGGGGTGCGTCACGGGATACCGCCGCAGCGACGCGCTCGCCCGCCCGTCGGCCTCGATGACGCCGACGTAGCGCAGCACCTCGCCCGCCGCCGTCGCCTCCTCCAGCGCGGCCGACATCGGCGCGTCGAAGTCCGCGAGGCCCGTCATGAAGGCGTCCACCTCGGCACCCTGTAGCGCGGGCGGCACCAGGCTCTGCACCGTCACGGCGTCGAGCTCCAGGGGGAGGTCCATCTCGCGGCCGAGGATCACCAGCTTGCGCGCGACGTCGGTGCCCGCCAGGTCGTCGCGGGGGTCGGGCTCGGTGTACCCGAGCGCCTTCGCCTGCCGCACCACCTCCGAGAACCTTACCCCGCCCGTAAACGAATTGAACACGTACGACAGCGTGCCCGAGAGCACGCCCTCGATGCGCGTCACCCGGTCGCCCGTGCGGATGAGGTCGCGCAGCGTCGTGATCACCGGCAGCCCCGCGCCCACCGTGGCCTCGTAGAAGAAGCGCGTGCGCCGCCCCTCCGACAGCTCGCGAATCGCCCGGTAGCGGGCCAACGGTCCGGCCCCGGCGCGCTTGTTCGGAGTGATCACGTGGATGCCGCGCTCGAGCCACGCGGCGTAGCGGTCGGCGACGGCGTCGCTCGCGCTGCAGTCGATGATCACGGCGTGCGGCAGGTGCGCCGGGCGGATGTGCTCGGCCAGCGTCGCGAGGTCGGTCGGAACCGTCGGCGCCCCGCCCTCCCACGCCGCCGGCGACAGCGACGGGTCGCCCAGCAGCATGCGCGTCGAGCTCGCGATCGCCCGCACCCGCAGGTCGACCTTGAAGCGCGCCCGCAGGAGCGGCGCCTGCGCCTCGAGCTGCGCCAGCAGCGCGCGGCCCACGAGACCGGCGCCCACCACGCCGACCGAGATCACCTGGTCGGAGAGGTAGAAGCCCGCGTGCACGGCCCGCAGCGCGCGCGTCGAGTCGGCGCGGTCGATGACCAGGGAGATGTTGCGCTGGGACGACCCCTGCGCGATGGCGCGCACGTTGATGCCCGCCTTGCCCAGCGCCCCGAAGAGGCGCGCGGCGACGCCCGGCGTGTCGGCCATGCGCTCGCCCACGGCGGCCAGCACGCTGCACCCGCCCACCACCTCGACGCGGTTGATCTGCCCGCGGTGCACCTCGGCCGCGAAGGCCGACTCCACCGTGCGCTGCGCGAGCTCGGCCTGCACCTCCGGCACCGCGAAGCACACCGAGTGCTCCGAGCTCGCCTGCGAGATCATCACCACCGAGACGCCGACCGCCCGCAGCGCCCCGAAGATGCGCTGCGCCACGCCGGGGACGCCCACCATCCCGGTGCCCTCGACGTTGATCAGCGCGATGCCGTCGATGGTCGAGAAGGCGCGCACGGCCGAAGCGCCGCCGCCCGACGACTTCTCCGACCGGTGGATGCGCGTGCCCGGGTGCGTCGGGTTGAAGGTGTTGCGGATCCAGATGGGGATCGCCTGCGCCACGCAGGGCGCCATCGTGCGCGGGTGCAGCACCTTGGCGCCGAAATACGCGAGCTCCATCGCCTCGTCGTAGGAGAGCTCGTCGAGCACCACGGCCTCGGGCACGCGCCGCGGGTCGGCGCTGAGCACGCCGTCGACGTCGGTCCAGATGGTGACGGCGGCGGCGTCGAGGAGGGAGCCGAAGATCGACGCCGAGAAGTCGCTGCCGTTGCGCTTCAACGTCGTCGGCACGCCCTCCGGGGTCTGCGCCACGAAGCCCGTGATCACCAGGTCGTCGACCGGGTCGCTCGCCAGCCACGCCGCCAGCAGCGCGCGCGACGCGGCCCACTCGACCACGGGGCCCGTCTCGCCGGGGCGCACCACCAGCACCTTGCGCGCGTCGAGCCAGCGCACCTGCCGGCCCGCCACCGCGACGTACGCGCCGAGCAGCTGCGCCGACCAGATCTCGCCGTAGCCCGACACCAGCTCGACGAGCTCGACCGTGCAGGTGCGGGCCAGCCAGATGGCGCGCAGCACGTCGGCCACGTCGACCGCGTCGGCCCGGAACACCGCCGTCAGCGCCGTCGCCGCGGTCTCGGGGAGCAGCTCGCGGGCGGTCTCGACGTGGCGCTCGACCAGCTCGGCGAGCCGCGCGGTGCAGGCCTCGTCGCGGGCGCGGGCGAGCTCGGTGAGGGCGATGAGCGCGTCGGTGACCTTGGCCATCGCGGAGACCACCACGGCCTTCCGCGCGCCGGGCTCGCGCTCGACGATCGCGGCGACGTCGCGGAAGCGCTGCGCCGTGGCGACGCTGGTGCCGCCGAACTTGTGGACGATCCAGGGGGCGGTGGTCATGGGGACGACGGTGATAGCCCATCGGCGCGCGCCGCCGGAAGGGCGACCGTCGCCGCCGCGTCGCGCGAGTCGCGCCTTGCCCCGCGCCGGGCGCGATGTTCACTTCGCTGCGCCGTGCGAACCACCCACCTCCCGCCCCCTCCCCGTCGGCCCGCGTCGTCGCTGCTCCTGCTGTGGGGGGCGCTGCTCGCGGCGCTCGTGGCGCTGTGCCCCCGCGAGGCGGCGGCCAACCCGGCGAGCCGGGTGTACGTGGGCGTGTATCTCCGCGACGTCACGCGCTTCGACCAGCGCAACGGCACCTTCGACGTCGACATGGAGGCGTGGGTGAAGTGGCTGGGCGACTTCGACCCGTCGATCCTGCGCATCGCCAACGAGAGCAGCCTGACGCGCGACGACCTCGGCACCGAAAACGACGCCGGCTGGCACGTCCGCCGCTGGCGCCTGCGCGGCACGCTGCGCGGGGAGTTTCCGCTGCAGCGCTTCCCCTTCGACGACCAGGCGCTCGGGGTGGCCTTCGAGCTGCCCGAGCGCGACGGCACCCTGATGCCCGACCTCACCGGCAGCGGCATGGAGGGCCACTTCTCCATCACCGGCTGGAACTACTCCCCCCACTTCCGCCCCCGCACCGAGCGCCTCGAGTACCCCTCCGACCTCGGCAGCCTCTCCTACGAGGGCCGCGGCACCGTCGTCCGCCGCGCGCGCTTCGAGGTCACGCTGCACCGCCCGGTGCTCACCATCGCGCTCAAGCTCTTCCTGCCGCTGGTGCTCATCCTGCTGGTGGCGATGCTCGCGCTCTTCCTCCCGGCCGAGCTCATCGACGCCCGCTCCGGCATCGGCGTCACGGCCCTGCTCGCCTGCTTCGCGTTCCAGTTCTCGGTGGCCAGCACCATCCCCGACGTGGCCTACCTCACGGTCGCCGACGCCCTCTTCCTCGTCGCCTACGCCATGACCGCCCTCGCCCTCTTCGGCAGCGTCGTCGTGTACTGGCTGCACCGCGGCGACCGCGTCATGCCCGCGCGCCGCATCGACCTCGTCAGCCGCGTCGGCCTCCCCCTCGGCGGCTTCCTCGTCACCATGATCGTGCTGCGCCCGGGGCATCCCCCGGCCGCGCCGCGGGTGCCGCCGCTCGCCGCCTCCCCGCGCCTCGCCTCCGCCCGCCCGCTGCTGCGCGTCGGCGTGGCCGAGCTGCCGTCCCTCATGACGGGCGTCGTCACCTTCGGCACGCGCCGCGGCCTCGTGTACGTCTCCCCCGACGGCGAGCGCCAGGCCTTCCTGGCCGAGCGCGTCCCGGAGGTGGGCAACGACGCGCTCCAGGTGAACCCCGACGGCACCTTCGAGGTGCGCTGGCGGCTGCGCCCCAACCTGCGCTGGAGCGACGGCCACGCCCTCACCAGCGACGACGTGCGCTTCGCGCTGGAGGCCTCGCCCGACCCGCACGTGCGCGCCGTGCGCACCCCCGACGCGCGCACCGTGACCATCGTCTACGACGGCGTGCTGGTGCGGGCCCTCGACGGCGTGCAGCCGCTGCCCCGCCACCGCCTCGGCGATGTGCTGCGCCGCGGCGGCTACGACGCCGTCACCGAGGCCCGACGCGCGACGGTGCTGCCGGGAACCGGCCCCTACCGGGTGGTGCGCTTCGCCGCCGGCCGCGAGGTGGTGCTCGAGGCCAACCCCTTCTCCCTCGGCGCCCCGCCGTCGATCGCGCGCATCCAGGTGCGCTGCATCGCCGACCACGCGGCCCTCGCGGCGGCCTTCGAGCGCCACGAGGTCGACATGGTGGCGCCCAGCGTGCTGACCCTCGCCGAGGCCGACGCCCTCGCGGCGCGCTCGCCCGGCGCGGTGCTCCAGCGGCCGTCGAACCAGCTCTACGCGCTCCAGCCCGACCCCTCGGTGGCGCTGCTCCAGTCGGCGGCGGTGCGCACGGCGCTGCTCCAGGCGATCGACCGCGACGCCTTCGCGCAGGCGCTGTTCGGCGTCGCGGGCCACGCCGCGGTGGTGCCGGTGACGGGCGACGAGCCCGCCGGGGTGCAGCGCTCGCCCTTCGACCTCGACGCCGCGCGCGAGGCGCTCGTGGCCGAAGGGGTCGCCGGGCAGACGCTGCGGCTGACGCACGGGGCGAGCGCGGTCGAGCGCGACGCCGCGCGCCTCGTCGCGGAGGCGTGGACGGCCGCGGGCGTGACGGTCGAGCGGCAGGAGGTCGCGTCGGTGTCGGCGCTGGCGCGCAGCCGCACCCACGGGGGCGTGCTGTTGCAGACGATGACGGCCGAGCGCGACACCGAGCCGCGGCGCTTCTGGAACCTCCCGCGCCGCGACGGCCGCTTCGTGATCGGCGCGCGCACCGAGGCCTTCGACGACGCCGCGGCGACGCTCACCGACCGCGAGGAGCGCGCCCTCTTCCCCGAGCGGCAGGCGCAGCTACAGGCGCGGCTGATGCTGATGTTCTCGCAGCGGCTGCCGCTGCTGCCGCTGGCCTTCGGGTCGGACCGCTACGCGGTGTCGCCCGCGCTCAAGGGCTGGGACCGCGGCCCCGGCGTGCGCTTCGGCGAGGCCGTCGAGCAGTGGCGCTTCGTCTCGGCGAACTGACGGGCCGCCGGGAGTGTCAGCGGACGGGGGTGAGTGACATCGGGAAGCGCGCCGGGGTGAACTGGTTGTCGAGCTCGCCGTCGGCCACGCGGTCGGGGTCGTGGGCGGCCTCCCAGGGCAGGTCGACGCGCATGTCCGTGAGGATCGCGCGGTAGTTGCGGAAGCGCCCGTCGACGAGGGCGAGGATGAGCCGCGCGGAGGAGAGCCCGGCGCCCTCGAGGTAGACCTCGATGCCGTTGGTGATGGTGTCGAGGTTGGCCGTGCCGCCTGGGTGCAGCCGGAAGAACTGGTTGTAGTAGTTGAACGACACGCAGCTGTTCACCATCATCAGCTGGTACTTGTCGGGGAAGGTCGCGGCGCCGTAGTTGGCCGGGTCGAGGGGTCCGGCGCCCAGGTGCGAGTGCCCCGTGTACTGGAAGACGTCGGCGTCGCGGAAGGCCGCGGCGTAGCGCTGCGCGGCGGCGCGCTGGTTGACCTCCTCGTCGCCGTAGTAGGTGCGCAGCTCGATGGGGACGGCGCGCGCGCGGCCCGCGGTGCTGACCTGCGCGCTCATCGTCAGGTGGACGAAGTGCCCGCGCCACTGCCGCAGCACCTGTAGCCGGAACGCGCGCCGCTCGGCCGACGCGACCTCGGTGGGATAGCCGGTGTCGTCGAGCACCCAGCCGATGACCCGCTCGTAGGTGACGTTGGCGACGGGGCGGCTGTTCCAGGTGACGGCGAGGAGGTTGGTGCCGTCGGGGACGCTGAAGCGCAGCGCGGTCTGCGCGCGGGTGACGGTGCGCAGCCAGGTGAAGTAGTTCTTCGCGCCGTAGTCGTAGGGGTCGCTCTCGTTGTCGAGGCCGAAGAACGAGTACGCCACGAGGCGGTCGTCTTCATACAGTCGGTGGTATTCGGGCGACGCGGCCTCGTTGGCCTCGAGGGGCGTCATGGCCATGGTGAGCGGCAGGTAGAGCCGGCCGACCTCGGAGGCGGTGACCTCGCGGTCGGGGTTGGCGAGGCGGCGGCGGTCGGCGTCGATGCGCTGGCGCTCGGCCTCGATGTCGGCCGCGCACTCGGCCAGCGCCGGGTGGAAGTGGTACCAGATGCTCGACGCGGTGAGGTTGCGGGTGTCGGCGTCCTGGCAGCGCTGGATGACGGTGGCGGCGCGCGACCCGAGCGACGCGGGGAAGACCGTGGCCGTGGGGACGGTGCTGGCGCTCTCGAGGCTGCGGGGCACCACGGCGCGCGAGCGGTAGGTGTAGCGGACGCGCCAGAGGGTGCGCGGGGTGGCGGAGGGGGCGGCCGGGTCGACGACGGTGACCGTGTCGCGGCGGAAGGAGGCCGCGTTGATGATCGGCTGGCGCTCGGAGAGGCCGATGTCGTTGGAGCGCGCGGCGCCGAAGAGCACGCGCATCTGCGCGGTGACGGCGGCGGAGATGGTCGACTGCACCGAGTTGACGGGCACGTAGACGAAGCCCTCGACGGCCATGCGGCGGCCGACCGAGTTGGCGCCCACGATCTGGTCGGCGGCCCAGTCGTCCTCGCCGGGGATGGGGTCGACCTCGTCGGAGGCGCAGCCCGCGAGCAGGGCCGCGGCGCACAGGGCGGAGAGGGTCTTCATGGGGGGTTGGACGGGTCGGGTACGCCCGTCACGCGGGGGTGTCAATCGACCGGACCACGACGGGCGCGCGCCGTCGGGGTCACGCCGCGGGGCGGAGCGCGCGCGCCGCGAGGAAGGCGCGCATTTCGCCGCGGACGGCGCCGGCGTGGG
>JAQBQI010000785.1 GCA_028287085.1 Myxococcaceae bacterium | reverse complement strand
CGAGCGGGCCGCCGCGCTCCACGCGCTGGTCAGGGCGGGGGAGGCGGGGCGCGCGGCGCGCGAGGGGCTGCTGACGGGGGCGTCGCCCGAGCGCCTCGTGGAGATCGTGCAGAGCGCGACGTCGGTGACGGGGGCCGAGGGGCTGCTGCGCCACTGGGCCGAGCGGGGCGACGAGGCGGTGCAGCTGGCGGTGCTGGGGCAGCACCCGAGCGGGGGGGCGGTGGCCGCCGCGCTAGCGACGTGGGTCGAGGCGGTGGCGGGGGGCGGTCCGTCGCGGCTGCGCGACGCGGCCCGCTGGTGGCGCGAGGCGCTGGCCCGCTCGCGCGACGAAGACGAGGAGTAGGGCGCGCGTCACGTCGCCACGCCGGGGCCGCGGGTTCCGCCGTCGCCCCCACTGGTCATCGCGCGGGTCGGGCCACAGCCTCCCCAGCGCGGCGCACCTGCCGCCGCCGACCACCGGAGACCATCGCCCATGCGCCAACCCGAACTCCCCTGGGACGGCGGCTGCCGCTGCGACCGCGTGCGCTTCCGCGTCAGCGCCGCGCCGCTGTTGACGATGGCCTGCCACTGCGCCGGCTGCCAGCGCATGACCTCCAGCGCCTTCTCCCTGAGCGTCGCGGTGCCCACCGCGGGCTTCGCCCTCACCCGCGGCGAGCCCGTCCTCGGCGGGCTCCACGGCGAGGTCCAGCATTACGGTTGCCCGTATTGCATGAGCTGGATCTTCACCCGCCCGACGGGCATCGACACCTTCGTCAACGTGCGCCCCACCCTGCTCGACGACCCCCGCTGGTTCGCGCCCTTCATCGAGACCTGGACCAGCGAGCGGCTCCCGTGGGCGACGACGCCCGCGGTGCACAGCTACGAGAAGCTGCCCGCCATGGAGGAGTACGCCGCGCTCACCGCGGAGTACGCGGCCAGCGTGAGCTGACCCGCTCGGCCGCAGTCACGTCCACGAGCGCCGTCTCGCCCGGCGCACTCCCGCCCCGGGTCGACGGGCCCCATGCAGCGCCGATGCAGCTCCTCCCGCGGCGGCGACGCCCCCGATGAACCCGCACTCCGACTCGGCCTTCGAGCTGCCGCCCCCCGAGCCCGGCGAGCGCCGCACCATCCCCGGCGCGATCGCCCCCCGCTACAACCCCAACGAGAGGCGCGCCCTCTCGGTCTGCACCGTCCTGGCCGTCGTCGCGGTGCTCTGGATCGCCCACCCCGTCGCGATCGGGCTCTTCCTCGGCACCCTCGGCGCCTTCACGTTGCAGCCCCTCTACCGGCGCCTGCACGGCCGGGTGCGCAGCCGCTTCGACTGGGCCGCCCTCACCTGCACCCTGCTCGCGGGCGTCACCCTCCTCGGCGGCGCCGCGATCTTCTTCTGGCTCGTCGTCTCGCGCGGGGTCGCCGTGGCCACCGCGCTGCCGAGGTCGCTCGCCGCCGGCGGCGGGCTCGAGGTGCTCACCCGCCCGCTCGCGCGGGTGCTGCCGCGCCTGCACGTGAGCCCCGCCGAGCTCAGCACGCGCCTCGGCGAGTCGGCCGGCACCGTCGCCGCCCACGCCACCGCGATCGCCGGGGCGGTCGCCGCGACGGCCTTCAACGCGCTGCTCGGGCTGGTCTTCGCGCTCATCACCCTGCACTTCACCCTGCTCCACTGGAGCGCCCTCACCGTGCGCCTCGAGAACATGCTCCCGCTGCACCCGCGGCACACGCACGCGCTCTTCGACGAGTTTCGCAAGGTGGGCCGCACGGTGCTCGCGGGCACCGTCATCACCGGCGTCGTGCAGGGCGTGCTCGCGGGCATCGGCTTCGCGCTCACCGGGGTCCCCGAGGCCGCGCTGCTCGGCGCGATGACCGCCGCCGCGTCGCTGCTGCCCGGCGTCGGCACGCTCATCATCTGGGTGCCCGCGGGCGTCTACCTCATCCTCACGCACCACCCCGGCCGCGGCTTCGCCGAGCTCATCTGGGGCGCCGTGCTGGTCGGCCTCGTGTCCGACTACGTGATCCGCCCGAAGCTGGTCGGCAGCGGCGCCGAGATGCCCACGCTGCTGACCTTCGTCGCGCTCTTCGGCGGCGTCGAGGCCTTCGGCGTCATCGGGCTGCTGCTGGGCCCCGTGCTGATGGCGCTCGCGCTCGCGGTGCTGCGCATCTACGAGCTCGAGTCGGTGCACCGCCGCGCCCGCATCTCGCACCTGTAGCGGCCGGCGCCGTAGACGCCCGCCGCGCGGGGCTGGTATCCACCCACCGACCCGCCCCGGTGCCCCCGCGGAGGGTCGGCCCGCCCGGTGGAAGAACCCGCAACCAGCCAGCCCGACCCCGCGGCGCCGACCGCCGCCGCGGCGCTCGACGACGCGGCCTTCACGGGGATGTTCCGCCGCGAGTTCGGCTACGTGCAGTTCACGCTCGCGCGCCTCGGCGTGGCGCGCCGCGACCTCGACGACGCCACGCACGACGTCTTCGTCGCGGTGTACCGCCAGCGCGCCGCGATCGACGCGTCCCGCGCGCTGCGGCCGCTCCTGTTCGGCTACGCCTTCCGCGTGGCCTCGCAGCACCGCCGCGCGGCCTGGACCCGCCGGGCCGTCCTCGACGACGCGGTCGAGGCCGTCGACGCCGCCCCCGACGCGGGCGACCAGCTCGACGCCGGCCGCAACCGCGCGCTCGTGCTCGCCGCCCTCGCGACGGTCGACCTCGACCGCCGCGCGGTGATCCTGCTGGCCGACTTCGACGGCGTCGCGCAGCCCGAGATCGCCGCCGTGCTGGGCATTCCGCTCGGCACCGTCTACAGCCGGCTGCGGCTCGCGCGCGAGGACTTCGCCGCCGCGATCCACCGCCTGCGCGCGAAGCGAGGTGAACGATGAGCGACCCGCCCCCGCCGCTGCCGCCCGAGCTCCTCGCCCTCCTCGGCGACGCCCGCGAGGCCCCGACCCCGGAGCCCGCCCACGTCGACCGCGT
>JAQBQI010000861.1 GCA_028287085.1 Myxococcaceae bacterium | reverse complement strand
GCGCGCGTCGGGCAGCTCGCGGGCGGCGCGGGCGAAGGCGCGCACGAGGGTGGGGTGGTCCTTGACGGGGTGGAAGCGCGCGACGCAGGTGACGACGGGCGCGCCGGGGGAGATGCCGAGGGCGGCGCGCACGCCGGCGGGGTCGAGGGCGGCGCGCCGGGCGGGGTCGAAGCGCGACGGGTCGACGCCGTTGTAGACGACGTCGATGCGCGACGCGGGGATGCCCTCGTTCTCGACGAGCAGGCGCTTGATGTACCCGCACACCGCGATGACCCGGCGCGTGTACCGCAGGAAGACCAGGTTGTTGGCCGCGACGCGCTTGGGCCGGCGGGCGTCGGGGTAGTGGCGGCCGTGCTCGACGAAGACCAGCCCGGGCCGGTGGCGCATCGGCGCGAGGGCCATGGCGGCGTAGGAGTAGGGGGTGTACTGGTGCGCGCAGACGACGTCGGGGCGCACCTCGGCGATGAGCCGGTGCAGGTCGACGGCCACCCCGGGCTGGAGCCCGCTCTGGCGGCCCAGCACCTCGACCCGCACCCCGTCGGCCCGCAGCGACTCGCCGAGGGGCCCGATGCCGTCGAGGCACACCACCACCTGCGAGACGCGGTCGCGCGTGGCCTTCAGGAAATCGTGCACGAGCACCTCGGCCCCGCCGAAGGTCATGCTGTGGAGCACATGAATCACGCGCATGGTGAGGACTATTTCCCGACCGTGGGGCGTCGATCGCCGGACGGTCGCGTACCGTGCGCGAGCGCCGCGCGGCCCGTCAAGGCTTCGCCACGGGGTTCAGCCTTTCTCTTGCGATCGCGCCGCGGCTGTCACTAGTCTCCGCGCGTTTCTGGCGGGCGACGAGGTGCCGCGTGCATTCTCGCCCGAGAGGAGAACGTACGCTCGTGAAGACACTGAAGCCTCGTCGATATTTTGCGGCCCTCGCCGCGTTGCTCGGGTCGGTGTTGCCGGCGGTGGCGGGCGCGCAGACCGTGCCTGCCGTGTCGGGCTGGGCGCTCGACCGGTACGAACCCACCACCACGGGTGACGTCTTCTTCATGTCCGAGCACCCCTGGTACTCGTCCACCCGCGTGTTCTCCGTGGGCATCGTGGCCGACTACGCAGCCAACCCCCTCGTGCTGCGGCAGGAGTTCGCGGCGGCCGACGGCTCGACCACCACGACCACCACCAACATCGTCTCGGGGCAGTTCGTCGGCCACCTCGGCGCCGCCGTCTCCTTCCTCGACCGGGTCGGCCTCAACGTCTCGCTGCCGCTGTCGTTCTACCAGGGCGGCACGGCCTCGCCCGCGGGCACCGGCACGCTCGGCCCGGCCTCGGGCGTCGGCGTCGGCGACCTGCGCTTCGGCGCGCGCCTGCGCATCGCGGGGCAGTCCGACCGCGACCCCATCTCGCTCCACCTCGGCGTCAACCTCTGGGCGCCCATCGGGTCGCGCAGCAGCAACACCGGCGACGAGAACGTGCGCTTCGAGCCGCGCCTCACCCTCGCCGGCCGCGCGAGCATCATCCGCTGGTCGGCGGGCGCCGCCTTCCAGCTGCGGGGCAGCCTCGACGCCGTCAACCTCGCCATCGGCAACGAGCTGCGCTTCAACGCCGCCCTCGGCTTCGTCGCCCTCGACGACAACCTCACCATCGGCCCGGAGGCCTACGTCTTCTCCGCCGTGCGCGACCTCCCGGCCGGCCGCGGCCAGGGCAGCGCCGCCTTCCAGACGGGCCAGTGGGGCGGCGAGCTCATGCTCGGCGCGCACTACCTCGCGGGCGACACCATCCTCATCGGCCTCGGCGGCGGCGTCGGCCTCGAGCGCGGCTACGGCGTGCCCGCCGGGCGCGGCCTGTTCACGCTCGCCTACGCCCCGGTCACCCGCGTCGTCGAGCAGCCCCCGAGCGACCGCGACGGCGACGGCGTGCTCGACGTCGACGACCTCTGCCCCGACACCCCGCAGGGCCCGCACCCCGACCCGGCGCGCCGCGGCTGCCCCCTCCTCGACACCGACGGCGACGGCGTCTTCGACCCCGACGACATCTGCGTGACCGTGCCGCAGGGCGAGCACCCCGACCCCACGCGCCGCGGCTGCCCGCTGCCCGACAGCGACGGCGACGGCGTCTTCGACCCGCAAGACCAGTGCGTCACCACCCCGATGGGCGAGCACCCCGACCCCGACCGCCTGGGCTGCCCCGACGGCGACCGCGACCACGACTCCATCCTCGACCACGCCGACGTGTGCCCCGACGTGCACCGCGGGCCCTTCCCCGACCCGGCGCGCATCGGCTGCCCCCTGGCCGACCGCGACCACGACACCGTGCCCGACGCCACCGACGCGTGCCCCGACGTGCCGGGCGCGCCCTCCGAGATCCCGGCCCGCAACGGCTGCCCCATCGGCGGCGTGACCATCACCCCGGGCCGCATCAACATCCTCACGCCGGTGTTCTTCGACACCGACCGCGACACCATCAAGCCGCAGAGCTTCCCGATCCTCTCGCGGGTCGCCGACGTGCTGCGCGCCTCGCCCTTCATCCGGCGCATCCGCATCGAGGGCCACACCGACGACCGCGGCAACCACGACCACAACGTCGACCTCTCCAACCGCCGCGCCATCTCCGTGATGCGCTGGCTCACCGAGCACAGCGTCGACTCGACCCGCATGGAAGCCCAGGGCTTCGGCCCCGACCGCGCCATCGCGTCGAACCAGACCGTCGTGGGCCGCGCCCGCAACCGCCGCGTGGAGTTCGTCATCCTCGACCCCGCGCAGTCGGAGAACACCGTGACCCAGTCCGCGGCCACCGCCGACCCGGGTGACATCCGCGACAGCGGCACCCGCCGCAATCGCCCCGCGCCGCGCTGACCGCTCCCTCCCCTCCGCTCCCCTCCCTCCCCAGCACTGCTCCTTCGACAGCCCGGGCGCTCCTGCGCTAGCGTCCGGGTCGTCGTATGGCCGCCAAGAACGAACGCTCCTTCGGGTGGTTGCCGCTGGTGGTGATGACCGCGGGCTACGTGGTCTGCACCTACTTCCAGGACACCATCGGCCCCATCACCTCGGCGCCGGGCTTCTACCGCATCTCCGAGCTCACCCCGCCGCCGCTGCACGGCTGCGTGATCCCGCGCGCGAGCCCGTAGCTTCGCTGGACGACCGCCCCCACCGGCTCCACAACGAACGGGGAGACGAGGAGCCGTGAGCGTCATCGCGCATCTCACCGACGTGCACCTGATCGAGTCCGACGCACGGCGTTCGGGCGGCTTCGGTGCGGCCGCGCGGCGGGGCTTCCTCAACATCGGCCGGCCCGTCGACGACGGGGCGCGGCGGCTGTCCTTCGCGGCGGCCCTCGGGCGCGCGATGGCGCTGGGCTTCGACCACCTCGTGGTCACGGGCGACCTCACCGAGGAGGGCACCGTCGAGCAGTTCGAGGCCGTCGCCGAGGTGCTCGACGAGGCCGGGGTCGACCCGGCGCGGGTGACGCTGGTGCCGGGCAACCACGACGTCTACGCGCGCGCCGACGCGTGGGGCGACGCGCTCGCCGGCCCGCTGCGCCTCTACGCGCGCACCAGCGCGCCGGGCTCGATGGTCGAGCTGAGCGACCTGGTCATCGCGCCCGTCTCGACGACGCGCGCGCAGCGGTGGTGGCGCTCGGCGGGCGAGGTGTCCTCCCCCGAGCGCCGCTCGATCGGGATCGCCGTGCAGATCGCGGCGCGGCGCGGCGTGGCGGCGGTCATCGCGCAGCACCACCCGCCGACGCGGGTGCACCGCGCGGCGTGGCACTGGTTCGACGGGCTGCTCGACCACGCGGCGATGCGCCCGGTGCTGCGCGCCGTCGAGAGCACCTACGTGCTGCACGGCCACCTGCACGAGCGGCGCGATGACCGCTTCGAGGGCGAGGCGAACCCGCACATCTTCGGCGCCGCCGCGGTGATGATCGAGCAGGGGGGCGCGCTGCGGCGCTACCGGGTCGAGGGCGCGGAGCTCGCGCCCGTCGAGGCGGAGGGCGCTCATCGCGGGTGATGCGCGCGGGCCGTCGTGGGAGACTCCTTGCGTGCCCAACAGAACGATTCGATGGACGCTCGGACTCGCGTTGATCTACGGCTGCGCGAGCGAGCCGGCGGTGGTGGCGCCCGACGACGCGGGCTTCGAGAAAGACGCCGGCAGCGACCCGGTCGACGTCCCGGCGCCCATCGACGTCCCGGCGCCCATCGACGTCGCGGCGCCCATCGATCGCCCGCCGACGCCCGAACTCCCTCCCGCCATCGACACGCCGCCGACTCGCGACATCCCATCGCCCCTCGACGTGCCCGCGACTCCCGATCTCCCAGCTCCGGTCGACGTCCCGGCGGTTCCTGATATCCAATCAGTCATCGATGTTCCGGCGACTCCCGATGTCCCGCCCGTCGTCGATGTCGGGATGGACGTCCCGCCCGTCATCGTGTGCCCGACGCTCCCGGCGCCGCCCCCCGACGGGGACCCGTGGGCCGTCACGGGCCTCGCCACCGCGGGAGCCCCCGCCACCCGCATGGTCACCAACGGCAGCCACCGCGACCTCTATTTGAGCGGTCCGTCGGGGGTCGCCGAGATCGCGGTGCGCCTCGACTGGGGCGGCACCGTGGTCTTCTTCGGGCAGCAGAACTCCCCCGCGTCGAACACCATCGACGCCGCCGACACGGGGCGCGAACTCCAGATCGCCCTCTACGATCCGCAGCGGCAGTTCCAGCCCTGCGCGCACGACGCGTCGTGCGTCGGCGCCTCGCCCTGCGGCAACTCCATCACCTACCTCGGGTGGGACCCGGTGCAGGGCGGCGACGAGTGCAACCACGGCGCGCGCGTGCTGCGCAGCGGCGTCGAGGGCGACCGCATGGTCGTCGCCGTGCGCCCCACCCAGTGGAACCCCGACTGGAACGCCGCCGACTGCCGCCGCTCGGCCTGCCCCGCCGCCGCGGTGGAGGTCGGCGTCACGTACACGCTCTGGTTCCGCTTCGTGCACAGCAACGTCGTCGAGGTGACGATGGAGCTGACCTCCGAGGAGACCATCTCGCACGCGCCCACCGACCAGGAGTTTCCGACCCTCTACGTCGGCAACGGCGGCGGCTCGACCGACCTCCCGCTGCTCCTCGACTCGGCGGGCACGCCCATCACGCTCAGCACGCCCGCCAACGACGGCTTCGTCTACGCCAACTTCCGCAGCGCCGGCCCGTGGGTCACCTGGCAGCACAACGCCCGCGACTACGGCGTCGGCCTCGCCATGGACCACGCCAGCCCCGAGTACCAGGCCTGGGGCGGCGGCCCGGGCGCGCCCTACTTCCACAACGTGCGCTCGCGCCAGGCCTTCGGCGTCGCGGCGGGCGGCACCGTGCGCGGCCGCGCGTACCTCACCCTCGGCAGCTTCGACACCGTCCGCTCGCTCATGGACCTCGTCTCGCGCCAGCGCGCCCCCTTCGGCCACGTCGACGCGCCCGCGTCCGGCGCCGCGTCCCGCGCGTCGGGCGGCCGCTTCCGCGTCGCGGGGTGG
>JAQBQI010000801.1 GCA_028287085.1 Myxococcaceae bacterium | reverse complement strand
CGCGCCGCCGTCGCTCGCGTCGAGGCCGCCGCCCGCGTCGGTGTTGCCGCCCGTGTCGGTGCCACCGGCGTCGCTGCCGCCGTCGCCCATCGCCCCGGTGTCCTCCACCAGCGAGCCGTCGGACTTCCCTACGTCGGCGACGCCCGTGTCGGCCGCGGTGGGCGTGTCGCCGCTGCTGCAGCCCGCCCCAGCCGCGCCCAGGAGCAGCGCCAGCACCGTAGAACCCAAACCCAACCCTCGACGGTGTTCCATCGCCGGCGACGGTATCTCCCGGCGCGAGACAACGTCAACGCGACTCTCCATCGCCCGCCGGATTGGTCAGTCTCGCACCCGCACGTCGAGCCACTGCGCAGCTTCGACCGCCCATTTCGCGGGCGGCACGCCCTCCGAGAGGCACCGCGCCGCGGCCAGCGCCGACGCCAGCGCGTGGTCGATGTTGCAGTGCAGGAACAACCCCTGCCGCCCCGCCATGTACACGTTGCCCAGCGAGGTCACCGAGGCCATCGCCTCGCGCCACGACGCGACCCACCCACGACGGTAGGTCGGGTACACCCCCGCGACGAAGGTCTGCCTGGCCGAGAGCAGCGTCGTCGCGCGCCGCAGGATGCCCGCGTCGAAGAGCTGCCGCACGATCGCCGTGGGCGGATCCAGGAAGTCCACCCCCGTCCCCCAGCGCCCCTCCGGGATCTCCACCGCCAGCACCGTCGAGCCGCGGTCGACGGGCGCGCCGGTGAAGGCCGCGGGCCGCGACACCCGGCCGAAGAACGACTCCTCGCCGGGCACGTACCAGGTGTCGACCTCGTCGGTCGGCGCCCCCGCGAAGCGCAGGTGCAGGAGGTACAACCCCCGCCGCGACAACCCGTCGGTGTACGCCACCGTCTCCAGCGGTCCGGTGTGCAGCACCGCCGGCCACCCGCGCAGCGACGAGGTCACCGCGGCCGCGTCGGTCTCGATCGTCACCCCGAGCAGCGACGCCTCCTTCGTCAGACCGTCGACGAGGTCGCCCATCCCGCGCGGCGGATACCAGAAGGTCTCGGCCCGCGGCGCCGACCACAGCCGCGACAAGGGCGACGACGACGAGAAGCGCTGGCGCGCCACCGAGGCCGACAGCTCGGCCGGATCGACGCCCCACACCTTCTCGACGTAGGGCCGGTAGAAGGACTCGTAGGCCGACCGGCCGACCCGCGCGACGACGAAGGCCTCGTAGCCCTCGTCGCGGTCGGCGGCGTCGGCGCGACGGTCTTCTTCCCAGCGCCGAAAGCGCAGCCAGCGCCGCGGCCGGAGCACCCAGCCCAGGGCCATTCGCAGCGTCGTGCGCGGACCGAGCGCGCGGGCGAAATTGAAGGGGCTGAGGGGGTAGCGCGCCTGGCGGCCGCCGAGCACCAGCACGCCGCGGCGCGGGCGCTCGACCCAGCCCTCGACCGGCAGCCGCGCGCGCAGGAAGGCCAGCGCCTCGCCGTGGATGCGGTGCGACCCGCGGTCGTAGCCGGCCCCCTCGAAGTCCACCGGCTGGAGCAAGCCCCCGGGCGACGGCGCCGCCTCGCGCACCGTCACGGCGTGGCCCCGGCGCGCGAGCCACACGGCCGCGCCGAGGCCCGCGACCCCGGCGCCCACCACCAGCACCCGCGGGCGCGACGACGTCACGCGCCCGTGACGCGCACCACGTGCCAGCTCTTGCGCCCCTTGCGGAGCGCGATGAAGCCGCCCGGCAGCAGGTCGTCGGCGCCGAGCACGCGTTGCACGTCGGAGACCGCGACGCCGTTGATCGACGCGCCGCCCTGCCCCACGAAGGTGCGCGCCTCGGAGCGCGACTTGAAGAGCCCGGCGTCGGCGAGCACCTTCACGAAGCCCGCGTCGGGCGTCCCGAGCGCGGCGCGGTCGACGGCGTGGTTGGGCGCGCTCTTGAAGGCCGCGGCGAGCTCGTCGGCCGCGAGCGCCCGCAGGTCGCCGCCCTGGAAGAGCAGCTCGGTGGTGCGCCGCGCGCTCGCGAGCGCGGCGTCGCTGTGGACGAAGCGCGTCACGGCGGCGGCGAGCGCGCGCTGGCCGGCGCGCTTCGCGGGGTCGGCGCGGTGCTCGGCCATCACGGCCGCGACGGCGTCGACGGGCTCGAGGGTGAGCGCCAGGAGGTAGCGCTCGACGTCGTCGTCGGCGGTGTTCAGCCAGAATTGGTAGAACTCGTACGGGGAGGTCAGCGCGGGGTCGAGCCACACGTTGCCCGCCTCGCTCTTGCCGAACTTCTTGCCGTCGCTGCGCGTGAGCAGCGGCGTCGTCAGGCCGAAGACCTCCCTGCCCCGCAGGCGCCGCACGAGGTCGACCCCCGACACGATGTTGCCCCACTGGTCGCTGCCCCCGAGCTGCAGCGTGCAGCCGAAGCGGTCGTGCAGCGCGAGGAAGTCGTAGGCCTGGAGCAGCATGTAGCTGAACTCCGTGTACGAGATGCCGTGCTCGCGCTGCTCGAGGCGGTTGCGCACCGAGTCGCGCTGCACCATCGCGTTCACCGAGAAGTGCTTGCCGACGTCGCGCAAGAACTCCAGCAGGCCGATCGAGCCCAGCCACTCGGCGTTGTCGACGAGGAGGGCGCCGGTGGGGCCGTCGCCGAACTCGACGTACTTCGAGAGCTGCGCGCGCAGGCCCGCGACGTTCTCCGCGAGGCGCTCGGGCGAGAGCATCGAGCGCTCGTCGGACTTGCCGCTCGGGTCGCCGATGAGCCCGGTGCCGCCGCCGACGATGGCGATGGGCCGGTGCCCCGACCGCTGCAGCCGCAGGAGCAGGAGCACCTGGAAGAGGCTGCCGACGTGCAGGCTGGCCGCCGTCGGGTCGAAGCCGATGTACCCGGTGACGGCCCCGGCGCCGAGCGCCTCGGCGAGCCCGGCCTCATCCGAAACGGCTTGAAACAAGCCGCGCGCGCGCAGCTCTGCGATGAAGTTCATGACGACGACGGGGCTCCTACGCGGACGATGGTGAGGGGAAGAGATCGACGGGCGACGCGCTCAGCCGAGCACCGACGCGAGCGGGACGGTCTCGATGCCGTGCGCCTGGCCGACCGCCTCGTAGGTGCACACGCCGTCGAAGCAGTTGATGCCCAGCGCGAGCACCGGGTCGCGCTTCGCGGCCTCGACGATGCCGTGGCGCGCGATCGCGATGGCGTAGCGGATCGTGGTGTTGGTCAGCGCGAAGGTGGAGGTGTGCGCGACCGCGCCCGGCATGTTGGGCACGCAGTAGTGGATCACGCCGTCGACCTCGTAGGTCGGGTTGTCGTGGCTGGTGGGGCGCACCGTCTCGATGCAGCCGCCCTGGTCGACGGCGACGTCGACGATGACCGAGCCCTTCTCCATCTTGGAGACGAGCGCGCGGTCGACGAGGCGCGGGGCCACGGCGCCGGGCACGAGCACCGCGCCGATGACGAGGTCGGCGCGCGTCACGGCCTCCTCGAGGTTGGCGGGGTTGGAGTAGAGCGTCTCGATCGCGCCGCCGAAGATGTCCTCGAGGTAGTCCATCGTCTCGGACTTCACGTCGAGCACGGTGACCTGCGCGCCCATGCCGATGGCGATCTTGGCGGCGTTGCGGCCGACCACGCCGCCGCCGAGGATGGCCACCCGCCCGCGCCGCGTTCCGGGCACGCCGCCGAGGAGCACCCCCTTGCCGCCGCGCCACTTCTCCAGCGAGGTCGCGCCCGCCTGCACGGCCATGCGACCGGCCACCTCGCTCATCGGCCGCAGCAGCGGCAGCGAGCCGTCGGGCAGCTGGATCGTCTCGTACGCGACCGCGCGCACCTTCTTCTCGATGAGCTTGCGGGTGAGCACCGGCTCGGCCGCGAGGTGCAGGTACGTGTAGATCACCAGCCCCGGGCGGAAGTACTCGAACTCCGCGGGCAGGGGCTCCTTCACCTTCATGACCATGTCGGCGCGGTGCCAGACCTCGCTCGCCGACTGCGCGATGGTCGCGCCCGCCTGCGTGAAGGCCTCGTCCCGCAGGCCCGACCCCTCGCCCGCGCGGGTCTCGACGATGACGGTGTGGCCCTGCGCCACGAGCTGGCGGACGCCCGCGGGGGTCATGCCGATGCGGTACTCGCGGGTCTTGATCTCCTTCGGAACTCCAATGATCACGGCGCTGCGCTCCTTTCGAAAACCGGTGCCCGACTCTGCGGGGTCCTGTTGAGGGGCGCGGAGGATACTCCCAACCCGCGACCGCGGCGCAACGACGTCGATGGCGCCGCCCGACGCGTGGCGTTAGGGTCCGCCGCCCAATGCGCAAGGCCCTCTGGATCATCGCGGCGGTCACCTCGCTGCTCGTCGTCGCCCTCGGGGCGGCGTGGCGCGGCGGCTACGTGCGCGCGCCCTGGTCGCGCCGCTACGACCGCCTCGTCGAGCAGCTCCGCGACCGCGGCTCGGTCGCCGTGTTGGGGCGCGTCCCGTGGGCGATGCCCGCCATCGAGTCGGC
>JAQBQI010000766.1 GCA_028287085.1 Myxococcaceae bacterium | reverse complement strand
ATGCGCCCGCCCGCACAGCTCACGGTGCGCCGGCACGCGCCGACCCCGCAGCTCACGTCGGCGATGCCGTCGTCGACGCGCCCGTCGCAGTCGTCGTCGCGCCCGTTGCACACCTCGCGCGACGGCTCGCAGATGCGCCAGAAGGCCGCGCCCACCTCGCCCTGCACCGAGAGCGTCGCGTCGCGGTAGCGCCCCGCCTGCGAGGCCGACCCGCACGCGCCGTTGTAGCGGCACGCCAGGATCGCCACCCATTGGTTGAAGCGCGCGTTGCCGCGGACGACGCTCATGCCGTTGAGCCACGCGAGCGCCTCGGCGCGGTTGTCCACGCCGGCGACCTCCTGGTTCACGATGTTCACGATGAAGTCGACGGCGTGGCGGATGTTGCCGTCGAGCGTGAGGATGTCGCGCCCGTCGCGCGCCAGCGTCTGCGTGAAGTTGCCCCCGTCGAACTGGAACATCCCGAGCCCGCCCTGCTGCGCCGAGCACGGACCGTCGGAGGCGCCCGCGATCACGGGCCCGTTGCCGCAGCTCGTCGAGTTCGGCCCGCGGCACGCCCACGTCGCCTCCGACCAGCAGTGCGACAGGCCCGTCTCGACCTGCGCGATGCCCGCGAGCAGCACCCCGTTGGTGAGCCCCGCCGCCGCCGACACGTCGCGGATGCGCTGCAACCGGGGGCGCCGCGCCGCGCCGGTGAGCCCCTGGATGTCCGTGTCGAGGTTGCCGTCGTCGTCGATCGGCGCGCAGGCCGTGAAGGCCACGAGGGCCACCAGCGAGAGGCGTTGCAGCGTCGTGCGGAGCGGGCTCGTCATGGGTGCGGCTTTCTTCGGAGGTCCGGTGGGGCGGTGCTATCGCGCCGGGTGCGGGTCACCTCTGCCAGCGACGTACCACCCGCGGCCGCCACGGCTCGTGGCGCGAAAACCGCTCAAAATCAGGGCGATCGTGCGAGTCGTGAGGTCGCCCGCATGGTCAACGTCCCCCCAGGGGAGGGCCCGCGCGGGGCCTCGCCCGATGGGGGCGCAGTGATCAGCGCCACGCTATCGTCGCGCCCCGCCGATGCCCTTCGACCGCCCCAGCTTTGGCGTCGTGCGCGAGGACCCCGCCCTCGAAGCCCGCGTGCTCGCCGCGCTCCCCTCGCCCGCCGCCGCCCTCGTCGTCGCGTCCGGTGGCTGCACCGCGCTCTCCCTCGCGGCGCGCTTCCCCGCGCTGCACGTCGCGGCCTTCGACCAGTCGGCGCGCCAGCTCGATCACGTGCGCGCGAAGCTCGCCGCCCTCGGCCGCGGCGACGTCGCGGCCCTCGGGATGGGATCCACCGCGGCCGACTCGCTCCACCAGTCGGGCACCTTCGAGGCGCTCTTTCGCCTGCTGCGCGCGGGCGTCGTCGAGCTCATCGAGCCCGACCTCGACGCCCGCTTCGGGCGCGACCCCGCCGCCCTCCTCGCCGCCCTCCGCGCGTCGCCCTACTGGCCCGCCCTCTTCGCCACGCTCTTCGCCGACCCGATGCTCCACGCGATGTTCGGCCCTGCCGCCACGCAGCACGCCGCGCCCGGCTCGTACCCCGACTACTTCCGCCGCGCCTTCGAGCGCGGCCTCACCTCCGAGGGCGCGGCCGCCAACTACTTCCTCCGCCACGTCCTCGTCGGCGACTACGCCCCCACGTGCGCCCCCGACTTCTTCCGCCACGCCGGCGCCGCGCTCCCCGTCGAGCTCATCGAGGGCTCGCTTCCCGCCGTCCCCGCGCTCGCGCGCTTCGGGCTCGTCTCGCTCTCCAACATCTTCGACTGGTCCGACGACGCGCTGGTCGCCGCGTGGGCCGAGCACCTCGCGCGCCACGCCCGGCCCGGCGCCGCCGTGCTCATCCGGCAGCTCAACAACCACCGCGACCTGCGGCCCTTCTTCGCCGCCGACTTCGACTTCGACGAGGCCCTCGGGGCCGAGCTCCTCGCCCTCGACCGCAGCCTCTTCTACAACCGCGTCCTGGTCGCGTTCCGCCGATGATCCGCACGGTGCTCGTCGGCGCCGCGGGGCTCGCGCCCTACGCCGCGGGGCTGCGCGCCCTCGAGCGCGACATCACCTACCCCCTGTCCGACGGCGCCGAGCGCTTCTGGATCGACCACGGGCCCGACTACCACCCCTTCTTCTCGCAGCTCGGCGACGCGCACTTCCTCCTCGCCCTCGACGGCGCGCGCGTCGTCGGCGTCCTCACCGGCGTGCTGCGCCGGGCGCGCGCCAACAGCGTCCCGGTCGAGACGGCCTACCTCTGCGACTTCAAGGTCGCCCGCAGCCACCGCGGCGGCCGCGTCGCCCGCACGATGGCGCTCACCGCCCTCGGCCTCGCCGCCACGCAGCGCCGCTTCCGGCGCTGGCGCTACGCCTACGGGGCCGCGATGCGCGGCGCCGCGGGCGACGTCATGCGCTCCGCCCGCGGCCTGCACCCGGGGCGCCTCTTCGCGCCGACCGCCACGCTGCGCCTCTTCTTCGCCCGCCCCGGGGCCCTCGCCGCGCTCGACCCGTCGGGCTGCCCCCTGACGCCCGCGACCGTCGGGCTCGACCTCTCCCCCGGCCTCGCCCCGCGGCACCCGCTCGGACTCGTCTCCACCGCCGGGCGGAAGGACCTCCGCTTGGTCTCGTCGGGTGAGCCCTGGCCGCTCGTCCACCTGGGATTCGGCCCCGATTCGTGGGCCGGCCGGTGGGCCGACTACCTGCGACTCGCCGGCGCCGCCGCGCAGCGCGAACACCCCGGCGCCCTCGCCTGCTTCGCCCTCGACGAGCGCCTCCAATCCCACCTCGACTGGATCGCCGCCGCGGGCCTCGCCTCCGACACCGTCTGCACGGTGTACGGGTGGCGCCTGCCCGGCGCGCCGCCCTCACCCGCGTGGGTCCACCTGAGCACCTCGGAGATCTGATTGCGTATGAGCGACATCGACCTTGCCGCCGCCGTCGCCCGCGTGAAGGGCGACCGCCCCATCGACGAAAACCCCTATTTCGTCGGCCTCCGCGACGGGTCCTTCACCCGCGAAGACTTCGTCGAGACACAGATACAGTTCCTGTTCGCGGTGGTGTTCTTCTCGCGGCCGATGGCGGCGCTGGCGGGTCGCATCCCGCGGCCCGAGCAGCGCGTGGCCCTGCTCGAGAACATCGGCGACGAGCACGGCCACGGCAACCTGCGGCTCTCCCACGAGCGCACCTTCCTCGCGCTGCTCGCCCGCCTCGGCGTCACCCCCGCCGACGTCGACGCGCGCCCGCTCTGGCCCGAGGTGCGCGCCTTCAACACCGTGCTCGCCGGCGTCGGAACCCTCGACGACACCCTCACCGGCCTCGCCGCCCTCGGCGTCATCGAAGACCTCTTCGCGAAGATCTCGTCCATCATCGGCCGCGCCATCATCGACCGCGGGTGGCTGCCGCAAGACCAGGTCATCCATTACGCCACCCACGAGCGCCTCGACGAGGAGCACGCCGAGGGCTTCTACGCGCAGCTCCGCGGGCCCTTCGCGCGCCACCCCCGGCACGCGTACCAGGTCAGCCAGGGCCTCGAGCTCGGGGCCTACGTCTTCCTGCGCCTGTACGAAGACCTCTGGCGGGCGCGGGCGCGGCGCACCCTGCGCGACGTGCGCGGTCCGCACAGCCTGAGCGACGGCTGGCACCTCGACGACTGACCGCCTCGGCGCGGGCGGGCGCCGCCGTCAGGTCCCGACGAAGACGCCCTCGATCGCGGCCGCCGTCAGTTCGTCGATCTTCTCCTCCAGCCGGGCCTCGTCCCGGCCGCGACCCGCGTACTCCACCGCACCGCTACGCCCGCCCCGCGGCGGCCGCCTTCGCGCGGTTGTGGTGCACCGAGTGGGCGAAGGCCGCCAGGATGACCACGACGCCCGCGAGCCCCGCCGCGAGCGGCGGCGGGTCGAAGCGCACGTCGAGGATCATCACCACCGCCAGCGCGAGGATGGCGTAGTGCGCCCCGTGCACGAGGTAGCGGTAGTCGCGCAGCACCTGGCGCTCGAGCAGGTGCGTCGTGACGGCGCGCACGAACACCGCGCCGATGCCGAGCCCCGCGGCGATGAGCAGCACCCGGCGCGTCACGGCGAAGGCCGCCACCACGCCGTCGAGGCTGAACGAGGCGTCGAGCAGCTCGAGGTAGACGAAGCCCACCGCGCCCACGGCCGCCGCGCCGTCGGGCCGCGGCCGCGACAGCCGCTCGCTGAGCAGGCGGATCGCGACGAAGGCGCCCGCCCCGCCGAAGCCCGCGACGAGGGCCGGCGTGTTGCCCGGCGCGAGCACCATCGCGAGGAGCGCGAGCGCGAGCGCGGCGCCGCCGAGGGAGACCACCCACGGCTGGTCGGGCTCGCCGAAGGGCCCCTCGATGGCCTCGAACCAGCGCACCTCGCGGCGCTTCGCGAAGAAGCGCAGGCCGATCATGAGGAGGAAGATGCCGCCGCCCGCGGCGATGGTGGGGTAGACGTGCTCGAGCCGCTCGGCGTAGCGGCCCGGGTGGCGCAGCGCGAGGTCGGTGATGTCGCCGACCGAGTCGTGCGAGAGCGCCGCGACGAGCCCGACGGGCAGCACCAGCCGCACGCCGAAGACCGCGATGGCGATGCCCACCGTCAGGAACATTCCCCGCCAGAAGCGGCTCATCTTCGCGAGCGTCTGGCTGTTCACGACGGCGTTGTCGACGCTGAAGGTGACCTCCAGCGCGGCCAGCAACAGCACCGGCGCCAGCGCCCCGAAGCCCTCGCGCGCCACCACCGCGACCAGCACCGCCGCGCTGAGCGCCACCGCCGGACCGTAGTGACGCAGCAATCCCCCGGACGAAGCCATCGATCAACCCCTATGGGGCTTCGCCGCCGTGATCGCTAGCGCAACGACGCGCGCGGCGCCCACGCGAGGGGCGCGACCGACAGTCCCCGCCAGCGCTCGCCCATCTGCGCGGTCCACCCCGCCGAGGTGATGAACCACTCGCCCTCGGCTTCGATGACCTCGGCGGCGTGGGCCATCAGCTCGGCGACGGGCTCCCACGCGAAGCGCGCCGGGTCGGTCGACGCGAACACCATCGTGCGCGCGTAGTCGTGCGGCGCCGGGCTGGTGCGCGTCACGAACAGGTAGAACTCCTCCCCGCGGCGCACCACCGTCGGGCTCTCCAGGTTGCCCCACCCGAAGCTCGCCACCGGGTCGGCCAGCGCCACGGCGGGCGCGGTCCAGTGCGCGAGGTCGCGGCTGCGCGACACGATGATCTGCCCGAGCTCGCGCTCCTCGTCGGCCCCCACGGAATACAGGTACCAGTATTCGCCCGCCCGCAGCACGAAGGGGTCGCGGCCCCCCGGGGCGCCGCCGTCGGCGCGGCGCCAGCGGTGCAGGTCGTCGCTCGCGGCCCGCAGCACCCGGTGCTCGGGCGTGTTGCCGTAATAGAACATCGCCCACGGGGCGCCCGCCGCGGGCAGCACGAAGGGCGCCCAGAGCGCGCCCTCGGGGGGCTGCGAGTGCAGCGCGTCGCCCGCGTCGGTCCACGGCCCGAAGAGCGCCGGGGCCGTCGCGTGGAGGAAGCTCATCTCCCGCGACGGGTCGCCGTCGGACTCGTGGGTGATCCCGAAGAGGTGCCAGCGCCCGCCGGCCTCGCGCACCAGCGTGTGGTCGTTGAGGTAGCGCGTCCCCGCCGGCCGGTAGACCCGCTGGAAGGGCCCCGCCACCAGCGGCACCCACGCCGACCGCCGCATCGCCCGCAGCGTCGCGGGCGGCACCACCGCCGACCAGTCGGCGGGCACCGCGGGCCGCCCGTTTGGTGACCCCGGCGTCGCGCAGCCCGCGCAGACCAGCGCGCCGCCCACCAGGGCCCATCGCCTCGCGCCCGGTGCTCGCCGCGGCCCCATCGTGGCCACCGTCTCTACGCGGTCCCCACCAGGCCCGCCATCGATCCGCGCGGAACCATCCCCAGCTCCATCCCCACCCGGGCCATCGCGCGGATGGTCCCCTCCAGCGGGTCGGTGGTGAACTCCATCCTCCCCCACGCCGGCCCCAGCACCGCCGGCGGAACCCCCCGCCCCGTGATCCCCCGCAGCGCCGCGTTGGCCTCGCGCATCCCGCGCGGACCGTCCTCCCGCAGCCGCGCCACCTCCGCCGCGTGCGCCTCGACCCAGGCCCGCACGTTGTCGCCCGCGACCGCGTGATACGCGCGGTGCATCACCAGCACCGCGGTCGCGAAGCGCCGCTCGGGCCACAGGTCGCGCTCGTCGATGAGCACCACCGCGTTGGCGTCGGCCACCAGCCGCGCGCCCCAGGGCTCGGCCACCCACGCGGCGTCGAGCATCCCGCGGCGCATCTGCGCCAGCATCGAGCTGCCCTTCATCGGACTGACGGTCACGTCGCCGCCGTACTCGGTCGCGTCCATGCCCTGCGAGCGCAGCCACGCGCGCAGCGACAGGTCGTTGGTGTTGCCCAGCTGCGGCGTCGCCACGTGCCGCCCGCGCAGGTCGGCCGCGCACCGGATGCCCGCCCCGCGCCGCACCACGAAGACCGCGCCCCCGGAGGCCGCGCCCGACACGACGCGCACCGACCGACCGCGCGTGCGCACGAAGGCCGTCACCGCGGGCACCGGCCCGAGGCAGCCCACGTCGATCGCCCCGGCCAGCAGCGACGACATCACCTCCGGGCCCGCGCCGAAGACCGCCCTCTCCAGCCGCACCCCGCGCGCCGCGAGGGCCCGCTCGAAGCGCCCCGAGTGCAGCCCCACCAGCGACGGCGCGTGCGCCAGCGTGCCCATGCACCCCACGCGCAGCACCCGCGGATCGGCCTTCCCCCGGCAGCCCGCCAGCGCCGCGCCCGCCGCCCCCGCGAGCAGCGCCCGGCGGGTGAGCGCCTCAAACACGGTCGAGCCCCCACGCGCGCCGCACCCGCGCCTCGAGCTGCCCGAAGAGCAGGTGGTCGCTCGCGAGCCCGAGCGCCACGATCACCACCATCACGCCCATCACCAGGGCCATGTCGTGCAGCTCGCGCCCGAGCTCCAGCACCTGCCCGAGCCCGCCGGAGATGAAGAGCAGCTCGCCCGCCAGCAGCGAGCGCCACGCGAAGGTCCACCCGAGGCGCGCGCCGCTGACGATGCCCGGTAAGGCCGCCGGCAGGATCACCCGCAGCCAGAGCCTTCCGCCGGTCGCCCCCATGGTGCGCGCGGCGCGGATGAGCAGCGGCGGAATGGTGTTCACCGCGCTCTCGGTCGCGAGCGTGATCGACAGGAGCGAGCCCAGCACCACGACCACCTGAATGGCCATCTCGCCGAGCCCGAACCAGAGCAGCGCCAGCGGCAGCCAGCACACCGACGGGATCGCCTGGAGCCCCAGCACCACCGCGCCGAGGGTGTCCTTCACCCAGCGCACGCGCGCGAGCGCCACGCCCAGCGCCACGCCCGCCACCAGCGACACCGAGTACCCGATGGCCAGCCGCGCGAGGCTCTTCAACACCGCCCGCGGCAGCAGCCCCGAGCGCACGTTGTCGCGCAGCGCCAGCGCCACGTCGTCGGGCCCCGGAAACAGGAAGCGGTCGCCCGACCTAGATGCCACCGCCCAGATCACGACCAGCAGCGCCAGGAAGCCCACCGCCCGCAGGCGTCCACGCGTCGTCGAGTTCTTCACGGATGACCTTCTCGATCTCGATCTTCAGCTCGCGCTCGATCACCGCGGCGAGCGTCGTGACGTCCTGGTCGTTGGCCTCGCGCGGCCGCGCCAGCGTCACCGCGAGGTCGCGCGTCACCCTCCCCGGGCGCGTGCCCATCATCACCACGCGGTCGCCGAGGCGCGCCGCCTCGCGGACGTTGTGCGTGACGAAGACCACCGTCTTGCGCGTCTCCAGCCAGATGCGCTCGAGCTCGCCGTGCAGCACGTCGCGCGTCTGCGCGTCGAGCGCCGCGAAGGGCTCGTCCATCAGGAGAATCGACGGCTCGCCCACCAGCGCGCGGGCCATCGCGGCGCGCTGGCGCATGCCGCCCGACAGCTCGTGGGGCTGGGCGTCGCGCGAGCGCCAGAGGTGCACCATCTTCAGGTACTTCTCGACCCGCGCCGCCCGCTCGGCCCGCGGTACGCCCGCCATCTCCAGCGGAAACTCCACGTTGCGCTGCACCGTCAGCCACGGAAACAGCGCGCTCTCCTGGAACATCACCGTGCGCTCGGGCGACGGGCCCCGCACCGGCTGACCCCGCACCGTCACCTCGCCCGTGGTCGGGCGCTCGAGGCCCGCGATGAGGTTGAGCACCGTCGTCTTGCCGCAGCCCGACGGGCCGCACAGGCACACGAACTGCCCCGCCCCGATCGCCAGGTCGACGCCCACCAGCGCGGGCGCGGAGCCCGGCGCGCCCCAGGTTTTGGTGACCCCTCGCAGGGCGATCAGCGGTTCCATCGAAGTGAAGGTGCGTCTATCATGGTGACGCACCTCGAACAACGTCACCCGCGGGGGTAGATGATGACGTTGTGGTAGCGGGCCTCGACGCGGCCGGGGTTCTCGTAGGCGTGGGCCTCGTCGGCCTCGAAGAAGACCGAGTCGCCGGCCGACAGCTCGACCGCCTCGTCGCCCACGTGCAGCTTCAAGACGCCGGTGAGCACCGTGAGGCTCTCGCAGGTGCCCTTGGCGTGGGCGTCGCTGCGGGAGAGGCCGCGCGCGGCGAGGCGCAGCTCGTAGCACTCGACCGACGGCGAGGCGCCCGCGGGGGTGAGCGGCCGCGACTCCAGGCGACCGTCGGCCGAGCGCAGCACCTGCGCGTCGCCCCGGCGCAGCAGGCGAATGCGCTCGACCCGCTCTTCGCCCAGCAGCGACGCGAAGGGCACGCCGAGCCCCGCCGCGATCTTCCACAGGATGGCGATGGTCGGGTTGGTCTTGCAGGTCTCGACCTGCGAGAGGGTGGCGCGCGAGACCCCCGAGCGGGCGGCGAGCTCGTCGAGCGAGAGGTCGCGCTGCTTGCGCAGCACGCGCAGGTTGTCGGCCACGCGGCGCGTGAGCTCGGCCGCCCCGATGTCGTCGCCCTCGACCTCCAGCGCGGCCTCGCCGTCGGGCGCCCCCGCCGCACGGTTGGCCTTGGGGCGCGCGTTTGACTTTGCGGGGGTCTTCGACATAGTGAATGCCCGTCCAGTATGGAGAACGTTGAAGGATTCGTTGCCGGGCGAGACTACACCCGGATGGTCGCCGCGGGCCACCGTCTCGGCGGGGTGGTGCGATGAACGTGCAGCCGCCCCGGCAGCGGGGAGTGACGGTCTGGTTCACGGGTCTGTCGGGGGCGGGCAAGAGCACGCTGGCCGAGGCGCTGGCCCCGCGGCTGGCGGCGCTGGGCAAGCGGGTCGAGCTGCTCGACGGCGACGCGGTGCGCACGCATCTCTCGAAGGGACTGGGCTTTTCGCGCGAAGACCGCGACACCAACGTGCGGCGCATCGGGTGGGTGGCGCAGCTGCTCACGCGCAACGGGGTCTTCGTGATCACGGCGGCGATCTCGCCCTACCGCGAGGCGCGCGACTGGTGCCGCGACACCATCAAGGACTTCGTGGAGGTGTACGTGAGCACCCCGCTGGAGGTCTGCGCCGGGCGCGACGTGAAGGGCCTGTACGCGCGGGCGCTCGCCGGGGAGATTCCGCACTTCACTGGAGTGAACGACCCGTACGAAGCGCCGACGGACCCGGCGGTGACCCTCGACACGCGCGGGATGACGGTGGACGAAGGCGTCGAGCGGGTGCTGGCGGCGCTGCGGGCGAGAGGGTATCTGACCGGCGCCGACGAGAGCGTCGACGCCTCTACTGGAGTGAAGTGATCCGATGACCCTGATGACCTCCGCGTACCTGCCCCGCTTCAGCGACCCGGGCGACATCGACGAGTTCGTGAACACCCTCGGCCGCTTCGAGCGGGGGGAGATCAGCGCCGAAGACTTCCGGCGCTACCGGCTCACCCGCGGCGTGTACGGGCAGCGGCAGACCGACGTGCAGATGCTCCGGGTGAAGATCCCGCTGGGGATGCTCGCGCCCGCGGCGCTCGAGGCGCTGGCCGACGTGGCCGAGCGCTTCGGCCACGGCCACGGCAGCGTCACGACGCGGCAAAACGTGCAGTTCCACTTCGTGCAGATGGCCGACGCCGAGACGGCGATGCGGCGGCTCGACGAGGCCGGGCTCACCACGCGCGAGGCCTGCGGCAACACGGTGCGCACCGTCACGGCCGACCCGCTGGCGGGCGTGCGCGACCACGGCACCTTCGACGTGTCGCCCTACGGCGAGGCCATCACGCGCTTCTTCCTGCGCAGCCCGTGGGCCAACTCGCTGCCGCGCAAGTTCAAGATCGCCCTCGGCTACGAGCCCGGCGACACGGCGATGGCGGGCATCCACGACATCGGGCTCATCGCCCGGGTGCGCGACGGGCAGCGGGGCTTCCTGATGCGCGTGGCGGGGGGGCTGTCGACCTCGCCGCAGGCGTCGATCGTGTTCCAGGAGTTTCTGCCCGCCGAGCGGCTGCTCGACGCGTGCGAGGCGGTCAACCGGGTCTTCGACCGCAACGGCAACCGCGACAACAAGCACCGCGCGCGCTTGAAGTACGTGCTGCGCAAGATGGGGCAGGAGAAGTTCCTCCAGGTGCTCAACGAGGAGTACGCGGCGGTGCTCGCGCGCGGCGGCACCCCCCTCGACCTCGGGGTGACCACGGCGCCGCCGTCCCCGCCGCCGCCCGCGCTCACCGACGACGCGCCCGCCACGCGCGGACCGGGCTACCTGCAATGGCGCGCGAGCAACACCGTCGCGCAGGACCAGGCGGGCTACCACGCGGTGTTCATCCGCCTGGCGCTCGGGGCCGTCACGACGGCGCAGTTCCGGGCGCTGGCGACGCTGGTGACCGAGTTCGCCGACGGCGCGCTGCGCACCAGCGTCGACCAGAACCTCGTGCTGCGGTGGGTGCCGACCAACCGCCTGCCGGCGCTGCACGCGGCGCTCGGCGCGATCGGGCTGGCGAAGGCCGGCGCGCGCACGGTGGCCGACGTGACGACGTGTCCGGGCGCGGAGAGCTGCAACCTCGCGGTGACGGCGTCGCGGCAGGTGGGCGCGGCGATCACCGAGCGGCTGGAGGGCGACGCCTCGCTGCAGGGCGCCGTCGAGAACGCGGCCGCGACGGTCATCAAGGTATCGGGCTGCCCCAACAGCTGCGGGCAACACCACATCGCTGACATCGGGTGGCACGGCGCGGCGCGCAAGTTCGGCGACCGCACGGCGCCGGTGTACCAGCTGCACCTGGGCGGCGGCTTCGACGAGAACGGGGCGCGCTTCGGGCGGCAGATCGTGAAGATCCCGGCGCGGCGCGTGGCCGAGGCGGTCGCGCGGCTGGTGCAGCTCTATTCGAGTGAGAAGAGCGAAGGCGAGACGCCGACGGTGTTCTACACGCGGGTGACGGCGCCGCGGGTGCACGCGCTGCTCGACGACCTGGCCGAGCTCGACGCGACGACGCCCGACGAGGTCTATCTCGACATCGGTGAGACGATGGGCTTCCGCGTGGCGATCGGCGAAGGCGAGTGCGCGGCCTAGCGATGGACCTCCCGGCGCTCAACGCCGAACTCGAAGCCCGGAGCGCGCGCGAGCGCCTCGCGTGGGCGGTCGCGACCTATGGGGACAAGCTGCTCTTCACCTCATCGTTCGGCCCGGGGAGCGGCGTCTTGCTGCACCTCTGGTCGGAGGTGGCGGGCGGTCTGCCGGTGCACTTCATCGACACGGGCTTCCTGTTCGAGCAGACGATCGCGTACCGCGACGAGGTGGTGAAGAAGCTCGGCCTGCGGCTGGAAGTGCTCAAGCCGCAGATGGAGAAGGGCCGCTTCCTGGAGAAGTACGGGCTGACGCTCTATCGCGATGATCCCGACCAGTGCTGCGCGATCAACAAGGTCGAGCCATTGGAGGCGGCGCTGCCGGGCAAGCTGGCCTGGGTGTCGGGGCTGCGGCGGGATCAGTCGAAGACGCGGGCGGAGACGCCGATCCTGTTGAGCACGGATGGTCCCTTGAAGGTGCACCCGCTGGCCGACTGGAGTGCGCGCGACGTGTATCGATATCTGGAGCAGAACGGCGTGCCCGAGCACCCGATGTTCGAAGAGGGCTATGTGTCGGTGGGCTGCGCGCCGTGCACGCGGCCGGTGATGCCGGGCGAGGACGAGCGCGCCGGCCGCTGGGCGGGTAGCGCGAAGACGGAGTGCGGGCTGCACACGTTCTTGAAGGCGAAGGGGTAGAGGGGCCCCATCACCGCGCTGCCGGGATGTGCCGTCGGGCTGAAGCCCTATCGTTTCTACACATCTTGATGGAGGGGGAGCCGCGTGGGTCGCCGCCCACTTCGCGGTTGCGGACGGCCCGCGTCGCGGGCCTGCAACCGCTGAACTGGGGGCCTGGAGCTG
>JAQBQI010000764.1 GCA_028287085.1 Myxococcaceae bacterium | reverse complement strand
CAGCTCCAGGCCCCCAGTTCAGCGGTTGCAGGCCCGCGACGCGGGCCGTCCGCAACCGCGAAGTGGGCGGCGACCCACGCGGCTCCCCCTCCATCAAGATGTGTAGAAACGATAGGGCTTCAGCCCGCCGGCACGGCGGGCGAAGCGCTCGAACGACCCCTCCAGCCGCTCGAATGAGCGACCTCGACCTGCTCCGCCGAGCGGGCTGCGGCCGCAACCCTACGGCGCCTCGTGCGCGCGGCGCCACTCCGCCACGGCCTCCGCCGGGACGTCGTTCGGGTAGCAGTACGGCGCCTCGCCGCCCTCGCGCGACCAGGCGCTGCGCCGGCCGCAGGCGCGGCCGCGCGCGTCGCGCTGGTAGGGGCAGGGGCAGTTGCCGTCGTAGGCCTCGATCGACTCGCGGATGAGCGCGCGGCGCACCTGATCGTCGCTGACGCGCGCGGGCTGCGCCGGCGTCGGGAGCGCCGCGGCGAGCAGCGAGGCGAACAGGAGGGCGGCGACCGCGCGGTGCTTCGACATCGGATTACCCGGGACGATAACCCGGTCCCGCGCCCGCACCCCGCATTCCAACACCGCGAGCGCCGTCACGCGACGGCCGCCGCGTCGCGGGGAGGCGGGCTCGTCCACGGCGGGTGTACTCTCGCGCGATTCGAGCATGAGCGACGCGCCGCGCACCTCCCCCTTCCGCCAGTCGGCCGCGCCCGAACTCCCACCGGTCGCGGTCGCGCGCCGGTCGGTCGCGTCGCGTGCCCTGTGGACGCTCGTCTACGCGGCGCCCTTCGTCCTGCTCGTCGCCGGCGCGTGGGCCCTCAGCGCGCTGCATGAACCTGGGGCGGTGGGCTGGGGCATCATCGCGCTCCTCGCCCTGGTCGCCGCGTGGGACTACCAGCGTCGCGTCGGCGCGCACCTCGTGCTCTACCCCGACCGGGTCGAGCGCTACGTCTTCGGCCGCGTCACCTCGTTGCCGCTCGACGGGCTGCGGGCGATCCGGATCTTTCCGACGGGCCCGGACGGAGGGTTGCTCGACCTCACCTTCGCCGACGGCCGTCGGGTCGCGCTCCGGGCGTGGCCGATCGCGCAGCTCCGCCCCTTCGAGGCGCTCGTCCCGGCGCTGACCGCAGCGGTGCTGGAGCGCGTGCGCCAGGGCGACGCGGTGGAGTTCCGCGAGCGCCCCGGGCAGCCGCTCCGCTCGCTGGGGTGGGCCGCCGTGCACGCGGTGACGTGCCTCGCGGCGCTGGCCTTCGGGCTCAGTCTCAACGAGCCCGCGGAGGCTCTGTTCGTGCTCTTCGCGCTGACGTGCTTCTGCCTCGGCGGGGTGCAGTTCTATCGCGCGTGGCTGGCGGGCGGGGCTGGCGTGATGGTGACGCGCGAGGGCGTGCGCCGCCTGCGGCGGAAGGCTGCGCTCATGCCGTGGGGGGCGATCGACAACTTCACCGTCGACCGCGACTCGGTGCGGGTGAACGGCGTCGACGGGAGCCAGTTCGTGGCGCTCACCGCGATGGCGCAGAACCACAGCGTGCTGGCCGCACTGCTGCCGGCGCTACGCCGCGAGCGGGAGCGGCGAGCCTGACCGGTCACTCCACCGGGCCGCTGATCGCCTTGATGCGCGCGGGCAATAGCTTCAGCGCCGCGGGCAGCCCCGCCCACTTGTTGGCGAGGCCCGCCGTGAGGAAGCGCAGCAGCCCGCGCGCCAGCGTCACCAGCGACTCGTCGTGCGGGAACCACCAGAACTCCGAGCCCTTGTTCCAGTCGAGGAGGATGAAGCGCGGCTTCACCATCTCGGCGAGCGCCCGGTGCGAATTGGTCGTGCCGTGCCCGCTCGACCGCCGCCCGCTCCACGGCGCGTTGGTGATCACCGGCGTGAAGGACGTGTTGTTGACCGTCACCGTGCCCACGTCGAGCCGCTTCGCGACGCGCTCGCCCCGCGCCAGGTCGCGCGTCCACACGCTCGCCGACAGCCCGTACTCGCTGTCGTTGGCGCGCCGCACGGCCTCGGCCTCGTCCTCCACCACCGTCATCGTGAAGGCCGGACCGAAGGTCTCCTCGCGCACGATCGCCAGCGCCTCGCCCGGCGCCTTGAAGGCCGCCGGCGCGTACCACTGGCCCGCGTCGCCCTTGCGCCCGCCCGGGGCCATCGCCTCGGTGCCCGCGGCCGTCGCCTCGTCGACCTGCGCCGCCACGCGCTCCATCTGCCGCGCGCTGATCAACGGACCCACGTCGAAGAACTCCCCCGCGTCGGGCCCCGTGCGCACCTTCGCGAGCCGCGCCCGCACCCGCTTCTCGAAGTCCGCCGCGACCGCGCGCTGCACGAAGACCCGCGAGACCGCCGCGCAGTTCTGCCCGCCGTTGGCGAGCGCGCCCCACACCACGCCCGCGCTCGCGCGGTCGAGGTCGGCGTCGTCGAGCACCAGCGCCGCGTTCTTGCCGCCGAGCTCCAGCGACACCGGGAGGAGCCGCTCGGCGGTGCGCTTCGCGATGCTGCGCCCCGTCGCCGCGCTGCCCGTGAAGGACACGCCGTCGATGTCGGCGTCGATCACGGCGGCGCCCTGCGCCCCGTCGCCCAGCACCAGCGCGAGCAACCCCTCGGGCAGGTCGGGCGCGAAGATCTCGTGGATGAGCTTCGAGGTGAGCGGCGAGAACTCGCTCGGCTTCCAGAGCAGCGCGTTGCCCGCCAGCAGCGCCGGCACCAGCGCGCGCAGCGGGATCGACGCCGGGTAGTTCCAGGGCGTGACGAGGGCGATGAGGCCGAGGGGCTCGTAGTCGACGAAGCCGCGCTTCTTGGGGAAGTTGAGCGGGTCGAGCGCGACCTTCTCGCGCGCCAGGAAGCCCGGCGCCGCCTTGCACCAGTAGTCGAAGAGGTTGAGGCTCGGGAGCACCTCGCTGGTCAGCGCCTCGGCCTCCGACTTCCCGCCCTCGCGCATCAGCACCGCGGCGATCTCGGCCCCGCGCTCGGCCCACCGGTGGCGAATGCTCTTCAGCTTCAGCACCCGCCCCGCGACCGTCGCCTCGGCCCACGCGCGCTGCGCCTCCTTCGCGCGGGCGGCGAGGGCCGCGACCTCGGCGACGGGGGTCTTCGCCACCTCGGCGAGCACCGACCCGTCGCGCGGCGAGCGCACGGTGATGACGTCGGAGGCGGCGGGCGGAGATGTCTCGGTGGGCATGCGAAGCGCTCCTGCGTGGGGACGAACAGGGGCGCGTCATATCACCGAAGGGCCCGCGCGATCGACGCGGGGGCTCCGCCCTACTGGGCGACGAAGCCGCCGTCGACGAGCAGGGGGTGGCCCGTGATGAACGAGGCCGCCGGCGAGGCGAGGAAGAGCACCGCCGCGGCGACCTCGTCGGGCTGCCCCAGGCGCTTCATCGCGTGGAGCCCCTCGATGTGCGCGCGCGCCGCCGGGGCGTCGAGCAGCCCCGCCGCCGTGAGCATCGGCGTCTCGATGAAGCCCGGGCACACCGCGTTCACCCGGACGCCCTGCGCGGCGTACTCGAGCGCCGCGGTGCGGGTGAGCCCGAGCACCCCGTGCTTGGCCGCGACGTAGGCCGCCGCCCCCGCGAAGCCCACCGTGCCGAGGATCGACGCGTTGTTCACGATCGCCCCGCCGCCGCCCTGCCGGAGCATCTGCGCGAGCTCGTACTTCATGCAGTAGAAGACGCCGCTGAGGTTGACCCCGATCGTCTTCGCCCAGCCCTCCTCGCTCAGGTCGGCGGTCGCGGCCTGCTCGCCGCCGACGCCCGCGTTGTTGAAGGCCACGTCGAGGCGACCGAAGGCCGCGACCGTCGCCTCGACGAGCGCCGCCACCTCGGCGGGCTTCGAGACGTCGGCCCGGACGAAGTGCGCCGCGCCGCCGTCGCGGACGATGCGCGCGACGACCTCCTCGCCGCGCGCGTCGACGTCGGAGACCACCACCCGGGCGCCCGCCCGCGCGAAGGCGATCGCCGTGGCCTCGCCGATGCCCATCGATGCACCCGTGACGAGCGCGACCTTGCCCTCGAAGCTGCGTTGGTTCATGCGCCGTACGATTGCACCGCAGGTGCCAGCGCCGCACCCGCGCCCGTCAGAATCCGCGGCCCGGCGGGCGTCGTGGGAGAGAAACCGCAAGGGCGCAAGGTTCGCAAGGAACGGATGAGACGGGATGGGCTCGGATGAGCTGAGCTCGGATGAGCTGAGAGCGGATGAGCCGAGCGGTCACGGCTTCCGAGCCTTCATCTCCCGTCCCATCCGGTCCTTGCGACCCTTGCGCCCTTGCGGTTTTTCTCCCCGCCGCGCGCGGCCCCGTCGCCTCCTTGACCCGCCGAGCCGTCGCGCGCTTCTCTCGCGCGCATGCCCCACGCCATTCGCATCGACCGTCACGGCGGCCCCGAGGTGCTCCGCTACGTCGAGGTCGCGGTCGCCCCGCCCGCCGCGGGCGAGGTGCGCCTCCGCCAGACCGCCGTCGGGATCAACTTCGCCGACGTCTACGCCCGCACCGGCCTCTACACCACGGCGCTGCCCGCGGTGCTCGGCCAGGAGGCCGCCGGCGTCGTCGAGTCCCTCGGCCCGGGCGTCGCGGGATTCGCCGTCGGCGACCGCGTCGTCTACGCGGGCTCGGCCGGCGCCTACGCCACCGAGCGCAACGTGCCCGTCGAGGTGCTCGTGAAGATCCCCGACGGCGTCGACGACGAGACCGCCGCCGCGATGCTGCTCAAGGGCACCACCGCGGAGTACCTCCTGCTGCGCACGTACCCGGTGCGCGCGGGCGAGACCATCGTCTTCCACTCGGCGGCGGGCGGGGTCGGGTCGATCGCGTGCCAGTGGGCGAAGCACCTCGGCGCCGTCGTCATCGGCACCGTCGGCAGCGACGACAAGGTCGCCCTCGCGCGGGCCAACGGCTGCGATCACGTCGTCGTGATGGCGCGCGAAGACCTCGCCGCCCGCGTGCGCGAGATCACCGGCGGCCGCGGCGTGCCGGTGGTCTACGACGCCGTCGGCCGCGACACCTTCGAGGCCTCCCTCGACTGCCTCGCCCCCCGCGGGACGATGGTGAGCTACGGCAACGCCTCGGGCCCCGTCCCCCCGGTGCTGCCGCTGAAGCTCACCGAGAAGGGCTCGATCTTCCTCACGCGCCCGTCGCGCAAGCACTACACGCTCACCCGCGCCGAGACCGTCGCCTCGGCCGAGGCCCTCTTCGACGTCGTGGCGCGCGGCGCGGTGCGCGTCGAGGTGCGCCAGCGCTACCCCCTCGCCGACGCGGCGCGCGCCCACGCCGACCTCGAGGGCCGCCGCACCACCGGCGCCTCGGTGCTGCTGCCCGCGGCGGGTGGCCGGTGACCCTGCTGGGCCTCGACCACGTGCAGCTCTCGATGCCGATGGGCGGCGAGGGCGACGCGCGCGCGTACTACGCTGAGGTCCTGGGCATGACCGAGGAGCCCAAGCCCCCCGCGCTGGCGGCCCGCGGCGGCTGCTGGTTTCGCGCGGGCGCGGTGGCGCTGCACCTCGGCGCCGAGGGGGACTTTCGCCCCGCCCGCAAGGCGCACCCCGCGGTGCGGGTCGACGACCTCGACGCGCTCGCCGCCCGCCTCGCCGCCCGCGGCCTCGCGGTGCGCTGGAGCGACGAGGTGCCCGGGGTGCGGCGCTTCCACACCGACGACCCCTTCGGCAACCGGCTGGAGTTCGTCGCCGCCTGAATCAGGGCTGGAGCACCACCTTGATGCAGCCGTCCTTCTTGTCGCGGAAGGTCTTGTAGGCCTCCGGGGCGTCGGCGAGCTTCACCTTGTGGGTGATCACGAAGGAGGGGTCGATCTCGCCCCGCTCGATCTTGCCCAGCAGCGGCTTCATGTAGCGCTGCATGTGCGTCTGTCCCGACTTCATGGTGAGGCCCTTGTTCATGAAGGCCCCGAAGGGGATCTTGTCCGGGAAGCCCACGTAGGCGCCCGGCACCGAGATGCTCCCGCCCTTGCGGCAGCAGCGGATGGCCTCGCGCAGCACGTGGGCGCGGTCGGTGGTGAGCATCACGGCGGCCTTGGCGGCGTCGAGCACGGCGTCGACGCTGCCCGCCGCGTGGGCCTCGCAGCCGACGGCGTCGATGCAGCGGTCGGGGCCGCGCCCGCTCGTCATCTCCTGGAGACGGTCGTAGACGTCCTCCTTGCTGAAGTCGATCGTCTCGGCCTTGCCCTTCTCGCGCGCCATCGCGAGGCGCTCGGGCACGCGGTCGATGGCGATCACGCGGCCGGCCTTGAGCATCCACGCGCTCTGGATCGCGAACTGCGCCACGGGCCCGCAGCCCCACACGGCGACGGTGTCGCCCGGCTCGATGTCGCAGTTCTCCGCGGCCATGTAGCCCGTCGGGAAGATGTCCGAGAGGAAGAGCACCTTCTCGTCGGGCAGGTCGGACTCGATCTTGATCGGGCCGACGTCGGCGAAAGGCACCCGCAGAAACTCCGCCTGGCCCCCCGCGAAGCCGCCGAGCATGTGCGAGAAGCCGAAGAGGCCGGCGGGCGAGTGGCCCATCGCCTTGCGCGCGATCTCGGCGTTGGGGTTGGACGTGTCGCAGCACGAGAACAGGGTCTTCTTGCAGAAGAAGCAGTTGCCGCACGAGATGGTGAAGGGCACCACGACGCGGTCGCCGACCTTGAGCTTGTTGACCGAAGCGCCCACCTCGACGACGACGCCCATGGGCTCGTGACCGAGCACGTCGCCCTTCTCCATCGTGGGCATGAAGCCGTCGAAGAGGTGCAGGTCGGAGCCGCAGATGCCGCTCGCCGTGATGCGGACGATCGCGTCGGTGGGCTCCTGGATCTTCGGGTCGTCGACGGTATCGACGCGGACGTCGCCGGTGCCGTGCCAGCAGAGTGCCTTCATGGAGTCTGATCCTTCGTGGTGAGAAGAGTGGGGGAGGGCGACGGCGCCTTCGCAACCCTCGTACCGCGCTGATATTCAATCAGTGGGCGGGTTGCGAGGTGCATCGGTGACACGAGATGCGCCGGGGTGTGGCTAGCGCGCGCCCACCCGCGGCCCGGCCGCGTTGAGCGACGCGAGGATCGCCCGGGTGAAGGCGGGCAGGTCGTCGGGCTTGCGGCTGGTGATCCAGTTGCGGTCCTCGACGACGGCCTCGTCCTTCACGATGGCGCCCATCTGGAGGAGGTCGTCCTGCACGGTCTGCCAGGCCGTGAGGGTGCGGCCCTCGACGAGGTGCGCGGCGGCCAGCAGCTGCGGCCCGTGGCAGACCGCGGCGACCGTGCGCCCCGTCGTCTCGAAGTCGCGCACGAAGCGCACGAAGCGCTGGTCGGCGCGCAGCTTGTCGGGCGACATCCCGCCCGGAATGAGCAGCAGGTCGTAGTCGACCGCCTTCACGTCGTCGATGGCGAGGTCGGTGCGGGCGGTCACCTTGCCCTTGTCGCCCTTCAGCTCGACGCCCGCCTTCTCGCCGATCACGTCGACCTGAAAGCCCGCCTCGCGCAGCGCGTCGGTGGGCACCTTGTACTCGGAGTCCTCGAACATGGGCCCCAGCAGACAGGCCACGGTCTTCGCACTCTTCTCGGTCACCATTGAACACCTCACCGGCGGTTGTTTGTCAGTCCGCGGGCCCCGCTGTGCAGTCGATATGCCACTACGCGCCCCCACCCCCGCCTCGACGCCGCGCCTTCCGTCCCCCTGTGGCCCGCTGTCACGGTGGGCTCATCCGCCCGGTCCGGCGCCCCGCTCGCGCCGCGGTGACGCGCGCCGGCCCGCGGCGCTTGCCCGCGCACGCGGTGCGGTCCTACGGTGGTCGCCATGGCCGCCTATTTCGACGACGACGACCTCGCGCACTTCGGCGAGCTCGAGAAGCACCACCCCGCGCTGTGGGCCCATTGGATGAAGTACTACGGCGCCGCCTTCGAGGCGGGCGTGCTCACGAAGCGCGAGAAGATCCTCGTGGGCTTCGCGGTGGCCCTCACCGAGAAGTGCCCCTACTGCATCCACTCGTACACCGCGCAGGCGCAGTCGGCCGGGCTCACGATGGAGCACCTCGCCGAGGCCGCGCACGCGACCGCCTCGCTGCGCGCGGGCATCACGATGGCCCACGCCCTGGTGGCCCACAACGTCGACCAGAAGACGGGCATGTGAGCGCCCGCCCCCCCGTCAAGCTCACCTCGCTCGCCTCCCGCGCGTCGCCGCTCGCCGCGCCCGACGCGCAGCGCGCCACCCTGCGGGCGCTGCCGCTCGCGCGCGAGTTCGACGCCGCGCTCGCCTCGGCGGGCCTGCACCCGCTGCGGCCCACCGGGGTCGACGTGCTGCAGGTCAACGTCGGCCGCGTCTGCAACCAGACCTGCCGGCACTGCCACGTCGACGCCGGCCCCGACCGCCGCGAGTCGATGTCCCGCGAGACCATGGAGCACTGCCTCGCGGCCCTCGCGCGCACCGCCATCCCCACCGTCGACATCACCGGCGGCGCCCCGGAGATGAACCCCCATTTCCGCTGGTTCGTGCGCGAGGTGCGCGCCCTCGGCCGCCACGTCATCGACCGCTGCAACCTCACCATCACGGACACCCCCTCGCACCGCGACCTGCCCGAGTTCTTCGCCGAGCAGCGGGTCGAGGTCGTGTGCTCGCTGCCGCACTACCTCCCCACGATGACCGACCGGCAGCGCGGCGACGGGGTCTTCGAGCGCTCGATCCGCGCGCTCCAGCGGCTCAACGCGCTCGGCTACGGCGACGGGCGCTCGGGCCTGCGCGTCGTGCTCGTGGCCAACCCCGTCGGGGCCTTCACCATCGCCGACCAGGAGGAGATGGAGGCCGAGTTCAGGCGCGCCCTCGCCGCGCGCCACGGGGTCGTCTTCGACCAGCTCTTCTGCCTCACCAACATGCCCATCTCCCGCTACCTCGAGTGGCTCGTCGAGTCGGGCAACCTCGGCCGCTACGTCGAGGCGCTCGCCAACGCCTTCAACCCCGCGGCCGCCGCCGGCGTCATGTGCCGCAGCACCCTCTCGGTCGGCTGGGACGGGGCCCTGTACGACTGCGATTTCAACCAGATGCTGGCCATGCCCGTCGACGCGCGGGCGCCGCAGAACGTGCGCGACTTCGACCTCGGCGCCCTCGCCGCGCGGGCGATCGCGACCGACCGGCACTGCTACGGGTGCACCGCGGGCGCGGGGTCGAGCTGCGGCGGGGCGACCTCGTAGCGGCGATGGCACCCGGCGGCTTTCTCCGTTAGGTATTCGCAGGGGGCGATGATCGCAGAGGGCACCGAGATCGACGGGCGTTACCGCGTGCTGCGGCGGCTGGGCGAGGGGGGGATGGGCACGGTCTACGAGGCCGAGCTCGCGGGCCGCCGGGTCGCGTTGAAGGTGCTGCGGGCCGACGCCGCGAGCCTGCCCGACGCGCACCGGCGCTTCGCGCGCGAGGCCCGCGCGGCCGCGGCCATCGGGCACCCCAACATCGTGGCGGTGCTCGACACCGGGGCCTACCGCGGCCAGGCCTTCCTGGTGATGGAGCTGCTGCGCGGCGAGACCCTCGCCGAGCGCCTCGCGGGGCCCGAGATGATGCGCTGCGAGACGGCGTGCCGCGTCGCCGGGCACGTGCTGTCGGCCCTCGCGTCGACGCACGCCCGGGGGATCATCCACCGCGACCTGAAGCCCGAGAACGTCTTCCTGCTGCTG
>JAQBQI010000753.1 GCA_028287085.1 Myxococcaceae bacterium | reverse complement strand
CGGCCACGCCGACCCGGCGCCGGGCGGCGGCGGCCGTGCTGCTGTTCGCGGGGGCGTGGGTGGCCGCGCGCCCGTGGGTGATGCCCGAGCGCAGCTGCCACTGCCAGCCGACGGCGATGGCGTCGCGCCGGTGACGCAGGGTCTGCACGCGCGTCGCAGCGTCTGCGCCGGGGAGGCCGCGTGATAGCGTCGCTCGGGTCTCCGCCCCCCGTCGTAGTACCGCGGCAGAGGGCCCGGACGCCCTCCTGGCCTCCTGCCGCGGTACTACGAGGTCCACGATGAACGAACCGCCGACCGAGACGCCCTTCGAGGAGATGAAGCGCTACGTGCGCTTCTCCGCCGCCGACGCCGCTGCGCTCGCGCGCTTCGGCGAGGTGGCGACCTCCCACTTCCCGCGCATCGCGGCGGAGTTCTACGAGCGCGTCCGCGAGCACGAGCAGGCCCACGCGGTGTTCACCGGCGAGGCGCAGATCGAGCGGCTGCGGCGCTCGCTGGTGCGCTGGATGGAGCGGCTCTGCCGCGGCCCGCACGACAAGAGCTACTACGAGGAGCGCGCCAAGATCGGCCGGGTGCACGTCCGGATCGGCCTGCCGCAGCGGTACATGTTCACCGCGATGGCGCTCATCCGCACGGCCTTCAAGCGCATCGCCGACGAGCTGCCGGCGGCCGAGTCCGCGGCCGCCCGCGACGCCCTCGCGCGCATCCTCGACCTCGAGCTCGCGATCATGCTGGAGACCTACCGCGAGGACTTCGTCGCCCGCATCCAGCGGGTCGAGCGCCAGGAGAACGAGCGGCTGCGGCGCGAGCTGGCCCGCAGCGAGCACCGCTACGCCAGCGCCGTCGAGCTGGCGCGGGTGCTGGTGGTCGGGCTCGACGCCGCGGGGCGGGTCGCGCTCTTCAACCAGGAGGCCGAGCGGGTCACCGGGTACGCGCGCGACGAGGTGCTGGGGGGCGACTTCGTGGGGCTGCTGCTCCCCGAGGCGCTGCGCGAGGGGGAGGGGGCGAGGCTGCTCGCGGCGGCGGCCGGCGCGTCGCCGGTCGAGGAGGTCTGGGAGGTCCCGGTGCGGGCGCGGTCGGGGCGCGAGCGGGTGGTGCGCTGGCAGCTCGCGTACGCGGGCCCGACGCCCGACGAGTCGGTCGCGCTCTACGCCATCGGGCAGGACGTCACCGACGAGCGCGCCCTCCAGGAGCGCACCCGCCAGAGCGAGCGCCTCGCCGCCGTGGGGACGCTCGCCGCCGGCCTCGCGCACGAGATCCGCAACCCGCTCAACGGCGCGCTGCTGCACGTGACCTACCTCGAGCGCGCGCTCAAGCGGGGCGCGGGCAGCGACGACGCGCTGGAGACGACGCGCTTCATCGGCGCGGAGATCCAGCGGCTCTCGGCGCTGGTGCGCGACTTCCTGGTGTTCGCGCGCCCGTCGCCGCCGCGGCGCAAGCCCACCTCGCTGCAGGCGGTCTGCCTGCGCGCGACGACGGTGGTGACGGACGACGCGCGGCGCGTGAAGGCCGAGGTCACGACCGACCTCGCCAGCGCCGACCTCGTGGTGGAGGTCGACGCCGACAAGATCGAGCAGGTGCTGCTCAACCTCCTGCGCAACGCCGTCGACGCGGTCGAGGGCGCCGGCGGGGGTCACGTCACGCTGCGCCTGCGCCGCCAGCCGCGGCACGCGCTGATCGAGGTGGAGGACGACGGCCCGGGGCTCCCGTCGCCCGACGCGCCGATCTTCGACGCGTTCTACTCGACCAAGGCGCACGGCACGGGCCTCGGGCTCGCGATCGTGCACCGGGTGCTGTCCGACCACGGCGGCTCGATCGAGGTCGACAGCCGCCCGGGGCGCACGGTGTTCCGCGTGCTGCTGCCCATCGGGAGCGGCGCGCCGGTGGCGGACGCCGAGGAGCGCTCGTCGGGCTGAGCCTCGCGGCACGACGCTTGTAACGGCCGGAGCATGGTCCCGGCCCCCGGCTCGAAGTGCAGCATCCTGCTGGTCGAAGACGACCTCTCCTCGGGGCGCGGGCTCGCGCAGCTGCTGCGCGAGGACGGCTACGAGATCGAAGTGGCCGTCGACGGTGAGACGGCGATGGCGAGGCTGGGGCGGCTCCCGACGCCGGACGTGCTCGTCGCGGACTACCGCCTGCCGGGCGTCGACGGCCTGGAGGTCGTGGCCTTCGGGCGGCGGCTGCACCCGGGCCTCCCCGTGGTGATGGTCACGAGCTACCCCGAGGTGATCGCGCGCCTCGAACGCGGGGCCGGCGCGCCGACGGTGATCCTGTCGAAGCCGCTCGCGTACGCCGAGCTCACGCGCGAACTCGACCGGCTGTGCGACCGGGGCGCGCCGGGGGAGTCCGCGCCCGGCGCCGGCCGCACGGTCGAAGGAGCGAAGGGCCGATGACGACTGACGAGGGGGCGTAGCCCTTGGGTCCGGAGCGCTGCGCGTGCCCGTCGCCCGGGAGCCACCGCCCGCGCCGCGTCGTGCTCACGGGCGGGCCCGGGGCGGGCAAGACCGCCGTGCTCGAGGTCGTGCGCAAGCAGCTCTGCGAGCACGTGGTGGTGCTCCCGGAGGCCGCGGGGATCGTCTACGGCGGCGGCTTCCCCCGCCGCGCGAGCGACGCGGGGCGGCGCGCCGGCCAGCTCGCGATCTTCCACGTCCAGGATCAGCTGGAGTCGCTGGCCCTCGCCGAGGGCGACCCCGCGCTGGTGCTCTGCGACCGCGGGGTGCTCGACGGGCTCGCGTACTGGCCCGGCGAGGCGGAGGCGTTCTACGCCGCGGCCGGCGCCACCCGCGACGCGATGTTCGCGCGCTACGCGGCGGTGCTCCACCTGCGGACGCCGACCGCGGCCAACGGCTACAACCACCAGAACCCGCTGCGCATCGAGTCGGCCGACGAGGCGCACACGATCGATCAGCGCCTGCTGGACGCGTGGACCGGACACCCCCGCCGCGCGGTCATCGATTCCACCGCCGACTTCCTGGACAAGCTGCGGCAGACGCTCGCGGTCCTGCGCGCCGAGCTGCCGCCGTGCTGCCGCGCGCGCCCGCCGGGGTGACCGGCCACTGCGGACCTGAAGCGCCCGCGAGAAGTACCCGCCATGTCACGACGCGACCAGGCCTTCGAGGACCTCTGGAACGACCCCGCCCCGCGCGGCGCGCCCTTCTCGCCCGACGAGGTGGCCGCGTTGCCCGAGGGCGCGCGCCGCTACCTGACGCACGCCGTCGCGCCGGGGACGCCGCGGGCGTCGGCCGTGCGGCTCTCGATGCGCGGCTCGATCAAGCTCGGCGGGTGGTGTCCCTTCGAGGCCGAGCAGGTGATCCGCTGGCAGCGCGGCTTCGTCTGGCGCGCGACGGCGCGCGTGCACGGGCTGCCGGTGAGCGGCTCCGATCGCTGGGTCGACGGCGAGGGCGCGATGCGTTGGAAGCTCCTCGGCCTCGTCCCGGTCGTCACAGCGGAGGGGCCCGACATCTCCCGCGCGTCGCTCGGGCGCGTGCAGGTCGAGGCGGTGTGGCTGCCCTCGGCGCTGCTCGGCCCCGACGTGGCGTGGCAGGCGCGCGACCCGACGCACCTCGGGGTCGACCTCGCGCTGCGCGACGAGCACGGCCACCTGGAGATGACGGTCGACGCGCGCGGCGCCCTGCGCACCGTGTCCATCCGGCGCTGGGGCAACCCGGAGGGCGAGGCCTTCCACGCGGTGCCCTTCGGCGCGATCGCGGAGGACGAGCGTTGCTTCGAGGGCTACACGATCCCGACGAAGCTCCGCGTCGGCTGGTACTTCGGCACCGACCGCTTCGAGCCCGAAGGGGAGTTCTTCCGCTGCACGATCGAGCACGCGACCTTCCGATAGCCGCGCGGTCGGGGTCGTCGGGGCGTCGGGGCGTCGGGCCCGTTGCGCATCGACCGCAGGTGGTCGACGACCGTCGCGGGCGCGCTGACCTGACGATGTCATTGGTATTCGATCCAACGATATCGTTCATGGATCAAACGATGTCTCCTCCGAGCGACGCAGCGGGCCTCCCTTCCGCCCAACCCCATCGGGCTTGACGCCCACGTCCCGCCCATCGCCGCAGGGCTACGCCCGACCCGGAGGCAGCACCGTCGCTGGACCCCCATGAGCATCAGTCGCGGAGTGCCGCGCATTCTGCGGGGTCTGCACGGGGTGCGGTCGATCGTCGGAGGCGTCAGCCGGGGTCGCCGCGGCGCGGGCGCGTGGCACGCCAACTGCTGATCGGCGGGGCGCCGGCCCGGCGGTCGCGGAGGAGCGATCGGGCGACCGGCAGGCCGGGGCACTCCATTGACCTCACGACCAGCTGTCCGCCCGACCGCTCCTTCTCAGACCATCGTGCCATTGGGGCTCTGCGCGCTGGCGTTCGGGTGCGGCTCCAGCGTGGTCGTCGACGGCCGCACGACCGACGCCGCCGCGGCGGTCGCGGACGCGCCGGCGACCCGCGACGCCGCGACGGTCGGGGCACTCGTCGCCTGCCACTCGCTCGGCAACCGCGCCAGCCTCGTGGCGGAGGCCGAGGTCGCGGCCGATCCCCCGGCGCCCCGCGGCGGCGCGATTCTCGACGGCGTCTACGAGCTCACGGCGACGACCCGGTGGCGCGGCGTCACGGGCCTGCCCGGGCCCGCCGGGCGCCCGGCGCGGACGACGCTCTCGCTCCGCAGCGGCCGCTACGAGAGCATCTCGACCGACGCGCGGGGGGAGGAGTTCCGCCACGCGGGGACCTTCGAGGCGCGGGCCACCCTGTGGCGCCTGTTCGTCGACTGCCCCGTCTCGACCACGTCGGACTTCCAGTACACCGCCCACGACGACGTCTTCACCGTCTTCCTGACCACCGACGGAGCGACGGTCACGAGCGTCTACACGCGTCGCTAGAGCGATGGTCTGACGGGTCTGGTACGCGCTCGGCGACCTCACCCCCAGCCCCCTCTCCATGAATGGAGAGGGGG
>JAQBQI010000742.1 GCA_028287085.1 Myxococcaceae bacterium | reverse complement strand
TCGTGCCCGCGCTGCGCCGCCGCCTGCGCCTGGAGCGGCTGCTCGGCCGCGCGTCGCTCCAGCTCGCGGCCCTCGCCGCGGCGCTCGAGCTCATCCCCGGCGCGGTCTTCGTCGTCGACCGCCGCGGCGGCGTCGAGCACACCAACGCCGCGGGCCGCAGCCTCCTCGACGGCGACCGCGCGGCCGTCGTCGCCGACCTCGCCGCCAGCGCCGTGGCGCCGTCGGGCGCGGCGCCCTACGCGATCACCCGGCTGGAGAGCGCCGGCGTGACGGGCCTCTCGCTCGCGGTGCAGCAGCGCCCGTCGCCCGACCTCGTCGCGCGCGCGCAGCGGGCGGCGCGGCGCCTCGGGCTCACGCCGCGGCAGTCGGAGGTGCTCGCCCTGCTGGCGAAGGGCGCCGCCAACAAGACCATCGCGGCGGCCCTCGGGTGCGCGCCCGCGACGGTGGAGATCCACGTGTCGGCGGTGCTGCAGCGCGCCCAGGTCGACTGCCGCGCGGCGCTCGTCGCGTGGTTCTGGACGCAGTGACCGCCGGGCTCAGCCCGCGGCCCCCTCGCCCCCGTCGACGCGGATCACGTTGCCGGTCATCCAGTCGGTCTCCGGCGCGGCGAGCGCGACGATGCAGCGGGCGACGTCGTCGGTCGTCGTGAGCCGGCCCTGCGGGTGCTTCGCCAGCGCGCGCTCGACCAGCAGCTCGTGCCCCGGAATGCGCTCCAGCGCGGGCGTGCGCGTGACCCCGGCGCAGATGGCGTTGGCGGTGAAGCCGCGCCCCGCGCCCTCGACGGCGAGCTGCCGCACGTAGGCCTCGAGCGCGGCCTTGGCGGCGCCGACCGCGCCGTACGAGGGGAGCGCCTGCGTGCTGCCGCCGCTGGTCATCGCGAAGACGCGGCCGTGCTCGCCGAGGGCGCCCATGGCGAGGAGGTCCTGCGCCCAGTAGACGAGCGAGGTGGCCATCACGTCGAGGGTCATCTCGATCTGGGCGCGCGTGAGGGTCTCCTCGCCGTCGCCGCCGACCATCGGTCGCAGCGACCCGAAGGCGATGGAGTGCATGAGCACGCGCACCGTCTCGCCCTTCGCCCGCGCGACGAGGCGCTCGGCTACGTCGGCCAGCACGGCGCGGCGCTTCGCGTCGTCGGCGGCGTTGACGTTGAAGAACCACGCGGCGCGCCCGGCGGCTTCGACGTCGGCGCGCACGGCGTCGGCGAGCGGCTGCGTGGCGCGGCGGTCGAGGTGCACGCCGATGATGTCCATGCCGGCGCGCGCGAGGGCGCGGGCGGTGGCGGCGCCGATGCCGCTCGAGGCGCCGAGCACCAGCGCGAATCCGTCGAGGGTGATTGCCATGGAAGGGAATCTCCGGAGGGGGGGAAGGGCCCCGGCGCTCAGAAGGTGAGCGTGTAGCGGGCGGTGAGGCCGAGCCAGAGGTTGAGGTTGCCCGACGCGTCGGGCGTGTACTCGGTCGAGGTGCGGGTCGTCTGGTCGATGCCGGGGCGCAGCTCGCGGATCTGGTTGAGCTTCGTGGTGCTGCCGCCGACGAGGGGCGTGACGCCGAGGTTGAGGCCGAGCGCGAACTGCGTGGTGAGGCGGTACTCGGCGCCGAAGACCAGCGGGAGGCCGACGTACGAGGTGGTCCACGACGTGAGGTTCTGCGGCTCGGTGTACGAGCGGCTGCGCTGGATGCCCTGCACGAACTCGACGCCCAGCGACACGAAGGGGTCGAAGCGCCGCCGGTCGCCCGCGCCGTTGAAGAAGACGCGCGGGTCGTTGCGCGCGCCGTTGACCAGCGAGCCCAGGTAGAGCCGGCCGTAGATGCCCACCGTGTACCCGATGAACGAGTCGCGGGCCCCGAAGCTCGCCTCGGTGGGGGTGTACTGCTCGGCCGCGCCGAGAAACTGCACGCCCGCGGTGAGCCCGACGCTGACGAAGGGCAGCAGCCGGTAGCCCGCCCCGAAGCGCGCGTTGAAGCCGCCCGAGAAGGCGTCGAGCGCCCCGCCCGCCGCGTCGCCCGGCGTCAGGAAGACCCGGTCGCTCGCCGACGTGAAGAGCCCGTAGCCGAGCGCGACGTGCGCCTCGATGCCGCGCTCGCCCTCGTAATCGGGGTGCGTCGCCCACGCCCCCGTCGAGCCGCCGAGCACCGCCGCCATCCACACCGCCTGTAGCCGTCGTCTGCGCATCGCCGCGGCGGACTCTCGCACGCTCGCCCCTCGGCATGGAAGGCGCGACGACGTCGTCACCCGCCCGACGAGGTCACCGCCCTCGGCGCGTCGGCGCCCGCCTTCGAGAAGGTCACGAAGGAGCGCCGCGGCCGCCGCCCCCCGCCCTCGCGCGGCAGCGTCAACACGAAGCGCGCGCCGCCGCCGGGGCGCTCCTCGAGGCCGACGTCGCCGTCGTGGTCGAGGGCGATCTTGCGCACGATCGCGAGCCCGAGGCCGGTGCCCGTGGCCTTGGTGGTGAAATACGGGTCGAACACCCGCTCGCGCTGCCCCGCGGGAACGCCCGGGCCGTCGTCCTCCACCACCAGCCAGGCCTGCGCCGTGGGTTCGGCGGCCTCGGGCTCGCGCACCTCGCGGGACTCGACCCGCACCCAGACCGAGCCCCCCGCGGCCGCGAGCGCCTCGACCGCGTTGCGCAGCAGGTTCTCCACCGCGCGCCGGAACATGATCCGGTCGAGGCGCACCGGGACGGGCGCGTCGCCCGCGTCGAAGCGCACGGTCACCCCCGGGTCGAGCTCGTCGAGCAGGGCGCGCGAGCCCGCCATGTCGCGCACGAACTCCGCGAGGTCGGCCGGCGCGGGCTTCACGTCGGGCAGCCGCGCGAACTCCGAGAAGGCCCCCACGAGGCGGCGCAGCGTG
>JAQBQI010000769.1 GCA_028287085.1 Myxococcaceae bacterium | reverse complement strand
CGAGCGGGCGACCTCGGCGAGCAGGCCGCGCACCCCGACGAGGTCGCGGCCGGCGACGACCCAGTCGGCGTTGGCGGGGCCGGTGATCCAGCGAATGCGGCGCACCCAGCCGACGGGGTTGGTGACGGCGCCCGCGATGAGGAGGTAGCCCCCGAGGGCGAGCGCGACCGAGCGCCAGAGCGCCGGGCGCAGCAGCACCGCGCGCAGGGGGCGGTTACCGCGGGCGAGCGAGGGCACGAGCAGCAGCGCCCACGGGGCGGCGAGGAAGAAGAGCGGGGCGGATTGATCCTTGGTGAGCGCGGCGGCCATCGCGCAGAGGAGGGCGGCGCGCTCGCGGGCTTCACCCGACATCACGCGGTCGAGCTGCACCAGCCCCAGCGTGACCCAGAAGAGACACGGGATATCGCTATTGCCGCTATGGGAGAAATACACGAACACGGGATTGAGCGCGGTGACGAGCGCCGCGATCACGCCCGCCCGCGGACCCCACACACCGGCGAAGAGGCGGCGCACATTGGCCAGTACGCCCACCGCCATCAACAGGGTGATGAGCCGCGCGGTGACCTCGATTCCGGTCATGTAGCGGGGCTCGATGAGCTCGCGCGCGATGGCGTCGGCGCCGCCCGAGGCGCGCAAGACGCCCGCGAGCGAGAAGGGCAATGACGCCACCGTGAGCAGCATCATCTGCAATGGCGGATATCGGAAGAAGTGCCCCGGCCGCCAGGTCTCGACGACCGCGAAGAGGCCGCAAGGCCGCGGCGAGAGCGCGTCGTTGTGCCACGCGTCGGTGCAGGGGATGTCCCAATTGCTGCCCGCGAGACAAGCCACCACGAAGAGCGCGACCACCCAGGTGAAGGGGTCGCGCGGATCGGGCCGGCGCCACGCAGCGCGCAGCCTGGACGGGAGTGAGGTCATCGCGGGAATGGGCCGATTCGCGGCGTGTTGCTGCGCTTCGACCCGAATGATATACGGCCGCCGATGCCGCGCCGGAAGATTCTCTTCTTCATCTCGTCGCTCGAGCAGGGCGGCGCCGAGCGGCAGATGATGGAGCTGATGCGCGGGCTCGACCCCACGCGCTTCGAGCCCCGCCTCGCGCTCTGCCACCGCACCGACCACCTCGGCTACGCGCTCCCCGGCGGCGAGCCCTACTCCATCGACGCGACCTTCGGCCCGACGCCCGGCTCCTTCGCGCGGCTCGTGAAGATCGTGCGCGCGGTGCGGCCCGACGTCATCCACTCGTACATGGGATACGAGAACCTCTTCGCGCGACTCGCCGGGCGATACACGGGTATCGGCAAGGTCGTCGCCTCGGTGCGCTGCACCCGCATGCCCCGCCGCGACGTCTTCTACGAGCGCACGACGCACAAGCTCATCGACGCGCTCATCTGCAACTCGGTGGGCATTCGCGACGAGCTGCACGCCCGCGCCGGCATCCCCCTCGCCGACATCGACGTCATCGAGAACGGCGTCGACCAGCAGCGCTTCCAGCCCGTCGGCGACGACGAGCGCGCCGCCGTGCGCCGCGAGTGGTCGCTCGACGGCAAGCTCGCGCTCATCGTGCCGGGCCGCGTCTCCGAGCAGAAGAACCAGCTCGCCATCGTGCGCGCCCTCTCCGCGATGAAGCGCGACGGCGCGCTCCCGCCCGCGCTGCGGGTGATCTTCGCGGGCCGCGGATCGCCGCCGCTCTACGGCGAGTACGTGCGCCGCGTGGCCGACGCCGCCGGGCTCGGCGACACGCTCCGCTTCGCGGGCATCGTAAAGTCCATCGAGCGCCTCGTGGCCGCGGCCGACGGGGTGCTGCTCCCCTCCCACTACGAGGGCCTGCCCAACGCCGTCATCGAGGCGATGAGCTGCGCCACGGCGCCCATCGTCTCGCCCGCCGCCAACACCGACGCGCTCGTCGACGACGGCGTCACCGGGCTCGTCTGCGCGGGCACCGACGCCGACAGCGTGGCCGCGGCCGTCCGCCGCTTCGTCGCGCTCACGCCCGCCGAGCGCACCGCGATGGGCGCGCGCGCCTTCGAGGCGGCGCGGGCGCGCTTTACCGTGGCGCGCATGGTGGCCCGCACGGTGGAGGTCTACGCGCGGGTGCTCGGCGACCCGGGGCTGACCGCGGCGTGATCTCGCTGGTGATGGCGGCCTTCAACCGCGCGCACACCCTCCCCCGCGCGCTCGACAGCGTGCTCGCCCAGGCGTGGCAGGACTGGGAGGTGATCGTCGTCGACGACGGCTCGACCGACGACACGGCGGCGGTGCTGGCGCGCTACGCCGACCCGCGCATCAAGCGGGTGCGGCACCCGGTCAACCGCGGCGTGACGGCCGCGAAGAACACCGGCTTCGACCACTGCCGCGGCGAGTGGATCGCCACCCTCGACAGCGACGACGCCCTCGCCCCGGGCGCGCTCGCGACGCTCATGCGAACGGTGACGGACTTCGATCCGACCCTCGACGCGGTGTCGTGCAACTGCGTCGACTCGCGCACGGGGAGCTTCTCCGGCCGCGGCTGGGAGGCCGACCGCTACATCGACCTCGCGGCCTCGCTCACCGAGACGCGCGGGGAGTTCTGGGGGATGTTCAGCGCGCGCATTCTGGGGAAGCACCGCTTCGACGAGCGCATCGCGGGGCGCGAGGCCGTGCTCTGGACGCGCATTCACGAGGGCGCGCGCTGGTACTACCTGCACCAGGGGCTGCGCATCTATCACACCGAAGGCGACGACCGGATCACCGCGCGGCGGGTCTCCAACCTGAAGGCCAACCCGCGGCAGTACCGCTCCTTCGTGGTGCTCACCGAGGAGGCGACCGACTACCTCGACAAGCTCAAGCGCTGGAGCCCGCGGCAGTACGGCGACGTGATGTCGGCGGCGGCGGCGCAGTTCCTGGCGTCGGGCGATTGGCGGCGCACGGCGCGGGCGCTGGCGAAGTCGGTCGAGGGCTACGGGCGGGCGGCGCTGCGGCGGGCCTAGCGGCGCAGGCGGGTGGCGAGCGCGCGGGCCTGGGCGAGCGCCGAGCGGGCGACGTCGATCTCGTCGGGGTGCAGCCCGAGCGCGACGAGCGCCGCGAGGTAGACCACCGCGGCCACGCCGACGCCGCCGAAGAAGCGCACCGGGATGAGCGCGGGCAGCGCGGCGTAGGCGAGGCGTCCGACGACGAGGCCAGCGAGCGCGGCGGCGGCGACCTTGGCGAGCCCGACGGAGAAGCCGTGCACCCGCGCGAGGCGCCAGGTGAAGCCCTGCTGCACGAGCTGCGAGAGCACCATCCCTGAGGCGGAGGCGAGCGCCGCGCCGGTGATGCCGTAGCGCGGAACCAGGATGGGCAACGAGACGAGCTGGAAGATGAGGCACGAGGCGCCCGCGAGGGTGCTGTAGCGGGCCTTGCCGCCCAACAGGAGCACGTAGGCGGGCACCGCGAGCGCGCCCGCGAGGTTGCCCAGCGCGAGGATGGCGAGCGCCGGGACGCCGATGAGGAAGCCGCGCCCGAAGACGTAGAGCAGGCCCTCGCCGAAGCCCGCGAAGAGCACGCAGAGGGGCATCGCGAGCAGGGCGACCCAGCGGTTCTGGCGGCGGATGAAGGCGTTGACGGCGGCGACGTCGTTGCGCGCGAGCAGCGGCGGGAGCGTCGCGTTGATGACCGGCGCGAAGGTGTTGCGCACCTGCGAGAGGCTCACGACCCAGATGAGGCAGGCCTTGTACGCGCCGACGTCGACGTCGCTGCGCCAGGCGGCCAGCGCCCAGAGGTCGACGGCGCCCTGGAGGTTCCAGACGAGGCCGAGGACGACCATCGGGGCGCCCATGCGGAGGAGCGCGCGGTCGACCGGCTGGCCCCGCGCGGTGCGCAGCGCGACGCCGAGCGGAAACTCGCGGCCGAAGAAGCGCGCGGCGAGCACGGCCGTCAGGGACATGGCCGCGACGACGGCGGCGCAGACCCCGAGCACGCCGCCCCCGAGGTGGATCGCCGCGGTGGCGAGGGCGAGCAGCACGAGCGGCTGGAAGAGCCCGCGCGCCCAGAAGTCGTACTTCATCACCATCTTCGCCTGCGTGGCGATGAGGAAGACGCTGGCGACGTGGTAGCCGATGGGCATCAGCGCGAGCAGGCGCAGCGGCTCCATTAGCGCGGGGTCGTGCTTGCGGGCCGCGATGAAGGGCGCCGCCACCGCGATGCAGAGCGCCACGAGCACGCCCGACGCGACGACCACGCGCAGCGCTCCGCCGGTGGCGCGGGCGGCGCGCGCGGGGTCGCCCTCGGCGTGCGCGAGGCTGACCGCGCGGGTGGTCGCGAGGTCCATCCCGAACATCGTGATGCCCGACAGCGGGTCGACGATCGAGGTGCAGAGCGCGTACAGGCCGTAGGCGTCCTGGCCGAGAAAGCGGCTGATCTGCAGCTGAAACGCCGGCATCGAGGCCTGCGCCATCAGCGTGAGCAGGTTGACGCCGACGCCGCCCGCCTCGCGCTTCGCTGACTCCGCGGGTTCGCTCACCGGCGCCTCCGCGCGACCATCGCGTCGACGAAGCCGACGATCGACGGCCCGAGGCACTCGTAGTCGAAGTCGCGCAGCGCGACCGCCCGGCCCCGCTCGCCGACCGCCGACGCCTCGGGATCGTCGAGCGCGCGGGCGAGCGCGGCGGCGAAGGCGGCCTCGTCGCCCGGCGCCGCGAGGTAGGCGCTCTCGCCGTCGCGCAGGTGCTCGGCGACCTCGCCCACGCGCGTCGACACGACGGGGCGGCCCGACAGGAGGTACTCGGCGATCTTGCTCGGGAAGCGGGCCCGCGAGCGGTCGTCGTCGGGCAGCAGCGCCACCAGCGCGGCGGCCCCGGCGTAGAGCGAGCGGAGCTCGTCGGTCGCGACGTAGTCGTGCCGCAGGGTCAGCGCGACGCCCGCGGGCAGCGCGCGGGCCTCGGCGCGCAGGCGCTCGCGGGTGCGCGCCGAGGCCTTGCCCACGAAGAGCAATTCGAGCGAGCGCGGGGCGAGCCGGGCGGCGGCGCGCACCACCGCGACGGCGTCGTCGGGGTACGAGTCGAAGTCGGTGCAGAGCACGGCGTAGGGCGTCGGGCGCGTCGCGGGGGCGGTGCCGATCCACGCGGCGGGCTCGGCGAGGATGGGCAGTCGCAGCACGGGCGCGCCGGCCGGCAGCAGCGGGGTCACCCGGTCGACGAGGAAGCGCGAGATGACGACGGCGCCGTCGACGAGGCCGAGCGCGCGGGCGAAGAGGCGGTCGTTGACGACCTGGGCGCGGGTCTGGTCGCGGTAGGCGAGGCGCCACTCGACGACGACGACGCCGAAGGCCACGCCCGCGGCGCGCGCGGCGGCGAGGCAGTGGAGCAGCTCGGCGGTCGAGCGGCCGTAGTAGAGCACCGCGTCGAGGCGCCGCGCGCGGGCGCGGGCGAGCACGTCGGCGAAGAAGCGCGCGTGCGAGCGGGCGCGCCCGATCGGGATGGCGAGCGGCCGCGTGGGGAGCGCCGTGGCGCCGGTGGTGTACTCGAAGGTGACGCCGTCGACCTCGCCGCGGGCCTCGGTGTTGAGCGGAACGGCGCCGCGCTCGGAGTAGTCGAGCGCGGCGACGTGGGCCGAGGCGCCGGCGGTCACGAGGGCGCGGGCGAAGAGGCGCACGTAGCCGGTGGCGGCGAAGCCCCGCGGGAAGGCGATCTCGTCACCGACGATGACGACGTGCACGCGCGATCAGCGCGCCGCCGGGGTGAAGAAGGCGTCGGCCTGGAGCACGCGGCCGTCGTCGGGCGACAGCAGCTGGTTGTGGTTGCCGCGGTAGCGAAGCCCCCGCTCGTAGAGCATGCGGTAGACGTCGTCGAAGAGGGCCTGGCCCTCGTAGAGCGCCTCGACGCCGGTCTCGACGATGATCACGTCGGCCACGCGCAGGGTCTCGGTCGCGCCCGCGATGACCTTGGCCTCGAAGCCCTGCACGTCGATCTTGAGCAGCAGCGGGCGCGCGAGGGTGAGCTCGGCGGCGACGTCGTCGAGGCGGCGCACCTCGACCTGCTCGGGCGTGCTGTGGCGCGTCTCGGGGAAGGCCGTCTTGTGCAGCTCGGCCATCGGCAGCAGCGACGACGACTGCGAGTAGTCGTTGCGGTGCATGGTGACCTCGCCGGGCTCGTCGCCGAGGGCCAGGTGAAAGGCGCGGAAGCGCGGGTCGTCGCGGCGGCCGTCGCGCAGCGCCTCGAAGCACGCGCGCAGCGGCTCGAAGGAGTAGATGAAGGCGTCGGGCGCGATCTTGCGGGCCTCGCCCACGAACTGGCCGGTGTTGGCGCCGACGTCGAAGACCGTCTTGAAGCGCAGGTCGCGCAGCCAGCGCTCGTGCGGCCGCAGGTCGAGCCCGACGGCCTCGCGCGTCTGGTCGATCACCCGGCGGAGGCCCACGCGTTCAATCCATCGATCGAGCATCTCGACTCAGCCCTTCTTCTTCAGCACCACCAGCATGTGGTCGTGGAGGTCGGCCCGCGCGCGGCCCCGCAGCGCCGCCAGCGCGCGCTTCATCAGCCCGGGCTCGTGGCCCACGTCGGCGAAGGTCGTCACGGCCTCGTCGACCTCCCAGCCCGGCACCGCCCCGAGCGCGCGGAGCGTCGGAAAGACCACGTGCTCGGGGCACTGCACGTACCACCACCCGGCGCCCGCGCCGCGCGCCGCGGCGCAGGTGATGTCGCCGGTGAGCACCACGAGGCGCCCACCCGGGGCCAGCGTCGCGCCCACCGCCGAGAGCATCGCCGGCACGTCGTAGAGGTGCTCGAGCACGTCGAAGGCCGTGACCACGTCGAAGGGCCCGGCGGCCGCGTCGAGCGAGGCGACCGCGGCGTGACCCTTCGCGCGCGCGGCGGCGCGGCTCGCGTCGGAGGGCTCGACCCCGTGGGTGACGGCCCCGAGCCCGCGGGCGAAGTCGAGCAGGTCGCCCGTGTTGCAGCCGACGTCGAGCACGCGCACGCCGGGGCGCAAGAGCCGGCGCAGCAGCGCGAGGGCCTCGCGGGTCTTGGTGCGCTCGAAGGGCGCGCGGCTCGACCAGCGGGCGCCGCCGTCGCCGGTGGCGTAGAGCGACATGGCCGCGGGCTCGGGCAGCGCGTACTGCGTGAAGGCCGTGCCGCAGCGGGTGCAGCGCCAGAGCTCGGGCGGGCGGCGCGGGGCGATCCAGTGCGACGAGAACTGGATCGCGGGCGCGAGGTGCATCACGCCGACGGCCTCGACCGGGCCCGCGCAGACGGGGCACTCGTCGCGCCGGAGATCGTTGTCGACTGGGGTCGCGTCGCCTGGCGTGGTCATCGGCAAGAAAGGCTCGTAGCGCGCGCGAGCGGAGCGCTCGGCGGCGGCGGCCGTCGCTCTAACACGGCCCTCCCCCGGGCGCACCGGGTCCCTCCCCGCGCGCCCGTTGCCCCGCCGCGCGGCGCGGTGCTAGACGCTCGACGAATGTGCGGCATCAGCGGTTTCCTCTCCCACGACCCGAAGCGGCCCGGCGACGCGCGCGCCGTGCAGCGGATGAACGACGCCATCCGCCACCGCGGCCCCGACGCCGAGGGCCTGCTCGCCGACGGCCCCTGCGTGCTGGGCCACCGCCGCCTCTCGATCATCGACCTCTCGCCCGAGGGGCGCCAGCCGCTCCCCAACGAGGACGGCTCCGTCGCCGTCGTGGTCAACGGCGAGATCTACAACTTCCAGGAGATCCGCGACGAGCTCGTCGCGAAGGGCCACAGCTTCCGCTCGCGCTCCGACAGCGAGGTCGTGGTGCATCTCTACGAGGAGCTCGGCGAGGCCTGCGTCGCGCGCCTCCACGGCATGTTCGCGCTCGCGCTCTGGGACTCGCGCCGCCAGCGGCTCCTGCTCGCCCGCGACCGCGCCGGCAAGAAGCCCCTCTTCTACCGGCACCTGCGCGAGGGCGTCGCCTTCGCGTCCGAGGTGCACGCCCTGGCCACGGCCTTCCCCGACGAGCCCGTCGAGGCCGACCTCGGGGTCGTCGACGAGTACCTCACGCTCGCCTACGTCCCGTCGCCCCGCGCGGCCTTCAAGGACACCCACAAGCTCCCCGCGGCGCACTACGCGGTGCTCGAAGCCGGCCGCCCCCCGCGCCTCGAACGCTACTGGACCCGCCCCGTCGGACCGCTCCGCACGGAGTCCACCGCGGCGCTGGCCGACGAGCTGCTGGTGCTCCTGCGCGGCGCGGTGCGCCGTCGCATGGTGGCCGACGTCCCGCTGGGCGCCTTCCTCTCCGGGGGCGTCGACAGCTCGACGATCGTGGCGCTCATGGCCGAGGCCAGCGACCGCCCGGTGAAGACCTTCTCCATCGGCTTCGCCGAGGCCGACTACTCCGAGGTCGCCTTCGCCCGCATGGTCGCGAAGCGCTTCGGCACCGACCACCAGGAGCTCGAGGTGCGCGCCGACATGGTCTCGGTGCTGCCCGAGATCGTGCGCCACCACGGCGAGCCCTTCGCCGACAGCAGCGCGGTCGCCACCTGGTACCTCTCCAAGATGACCCGCGAGCACGTCACCGTCTCGCTCTCGGGCGACGCCGGCGACGAGAACTTCGGCGGCTACCGGCGCTACAACACCGCGCGCATCGGCCACCTCTACGATCGCCTCCCGCCCGCCCTCCGCGGCCCGGCGCAGGCGGCCTTCGGCGCCTTCGGACGCACGTTCTTCCCCTACCTCGGGCGCTACGCCGCGCGCATGTCCGAGGGCGAGGCCGCGCGCTACCTCGTGCTCGTGGGGCAGTTCGTCGGCGCCGAGCGCGACGGCCTCTACGGCCCCCGCATGCGCGCCGCCCGCGGCGACGAGAGCCAGCGCCGCTTCGAGCGCGTCCTCGCGGCGAGCGCCGGGCGCGAGCCCCTCGGCCGCGTCACCGACCTCGACTGGCACACGTACATGATCGACGACATCAACGTGAAGGTCGACATCGCGGCGATGGCGCACGCGCTCGAGGTGCGCTGCCCCTTCCTCGACACCGCGGTGGTCGAGTTCGCGGCGGCGCTGCCCGACCGCCAGCTCATGCACCGCGGCGAGGGCAAGCGGGTGCTGCGCGAGGCGGCCCGTCGCCTGCTGCCGGCCGAGGTGATCGACCGCAAGAAGATGGGCTTCGGCATCCCCCTCGAGCACTGGTTTCGCCACGCGCTCCGGCCGATGGTCAACGACCTGCTGCTCGACCGCACCGCGCGCGAACGCGGCCTCTTCGATCCGCGCGAGGTCGCCGCCCTCGTCGCCACCCTCGACGGCCGCGCCCCCCGCTACGACCGCGTCTGGACCCTGCTCATGCTCGAACTCTGGCTGCGCGAGTTCGTCGACCGCGCCTGAGCGCTACGGCGGCCACGGGGCCAGCGCGGGCACCAGCGCCGCGCAGAGCGCCGCGAAGTCGGCGGGCCACGGGGAGGTCACCACCGAGGGCCGCCCCGGCACCCGCACCGCCCGCGCGTGCAGCATCACCCGGGGCACCGCGAGCACCGCGCCCGTCGCCGACGTGAGCCGCCGCGCGCCCCCGTAGGCCACGTCGCCGAGCAGCGCCGCGCCCGCCTTGGCCGCGTGCACGCGGATCTGGTGCGTGCGCCCCGTCACCGGCACGAAGCCGAGCGCCGTCGCCCGCTCGCCCGCGCCGAGCACCGCCCAGCGGGTGAGCGCGTCGACCGAGGTCGGGCCGTCGCCGCAGCGCCGCCGGGCGCGGTCCTTCGGGTCGTCTTCGACGCGCCACGACCACTCGCCCGACGGGCCGTCGACGACGCCCCCCGCGAGGCCGGCATACCAGCGCTGGTATTCGCCCGCCTCCTTCGCCGCGGCCGCCGTCGCGATGGCCCAGTCGCTGAGGGCGAAGAGCACCGCCCCCGTCACCGGCGCGTCGAGCCGCGAGAGCGGGTGCCAGTGCGTGCTCTTGGGCCGCATGCGCTGCGCCGCCAGCACCAGCGAGGCCTCGCCCTTCGCCCGCGGCGTCGTCAGCAGCCCGGCGGGCTTGTCGAGCACGATCCAGTCGTCGGCGTCGAAGAGGATGGGGGGGTCGCTCACACGCATTCGAGTCGCTCCACCACGCCGCGGTCGCCGTCGACCCGCACCCGGTCGCCCGTCTTCAGCGCGCGCGTCGCGCCGGCCACGTTCACCACCGCCGGAACCCCGTACTCCCGCGCCACCAGCGCCGCGTGCGAGAGCGCCCCGCCGAGCTCGGTGACCACCGCCGTCGCCACGAGAAAGAGCGGCGTCCAGCCCACGTCGGCCACCGCCGTGACGAGCACCTCGCCCGGCGTGAGCAGCGCGCCGTCGCCCGGCTCGCGCAGCACCCGCACGCGCCCCGTCACCACGCCCGGCGACGCCGCGACGCCCGTGAAGCGGTCGCCCACGGGCTCCGGGGAAGGCGCCACCGAGGGCGGCGACCCGACGAAGCTCGCCGGGGGATCGGGCCGCGCCAGGTCCCGCGCCACCTCGGCGCGGCGGATGGCGATGACCGCCTCGGCGTCGGAGGCCTCGCCGCCCAGCCACGCGTCGAGCTCGTCGACCGTCAGGTAGAAGGCCCCGTCGGCGTCTTTACCGGTCGGGGTATGCGCGAGGCGCGCGCTCGCCTCGAGGGCGATCATGCGCACGAAGCCGAGCACCTCGGTGACCCGCGCCCGCATGCGCTCCCGCAGCCGGGCGAAGCGCTGGGTGCGCGCGAGCAGGTGGCGGGCGCCCGAGCGCGCCACCGGGGGCAGCCGCGCCGCCAGCGAGGCCTCGGCC
>JAQBQI010000729.1 GCA_028287085.1 Myxococcaceae bacterium | reverse complement strand
TCTACCTCGGGGGCGCGGGGGGGACGACCACGGCCCCCGCGGCGACCCTCACCGGCCCGGCCGGCTCGGAGTTCGGCGCCGCGGTCTCGAGCGCGGGCGACGTCAACGCCGACGGGCGCACGGACGTCGTCGTCGGCGCGCCGGGCGTCGCACGGGCGTACACGTACCTCGGCGCCCTCGTCGGTGCCGTGGGCGCGACCGTGGCGGATACGCGGTCGGGCGCCGCGGGCTCGCGCTTCGGCGCGGCGATCGCGCGGCGTGGCGACGGCGACCCGCGCTCCGACATCTCCACGGGGGGGTTCCTGGTGGGCGCCCCGGCGGGCCGTACGGTTCACGTGATCAGCCGCCTCGTCCTCGGGCCGCCGGGCTCCCCGCTGCTGCGCGAGCAGAACCAGTGGTCGCGCGAGGTGTTCACGGCGTTCGGGCGGTCGATCGCGGCGAGGTAGGGGCGCCGAAACGCACGGTGCGGATCGACGTTCCCCGCGCGACGATGCCACCCGGGCGTGCGCTCCGCCCGGCGCCGCGAGTGCCGGACGTCGGTCGGAGGTCCGCCCGACCCGCACCCGAGATCACACGGCGACGCCCAGGCGTCTGCTCGACCATCGGTGGATGACGAGGTCGAGGCGGACGAGATTGGACGACTGAACGGCGCCCTCTCCGACGCGCGTCACGGCCCCGGTCGAGGCTCACGCTGGCACAGGTCCGAGGCGTCGAAAGTGCCGGGTTCTTCCCGCAATCACTCGCGCCCGCGGTCGGCATGGCGGTAGCACCACGAGGGTCATGACCACACGCCATGCGCGGCAATCGGAGCGAACGGAGCGACTCATGCGACACGACACTTCGCGGCTGGCCGGTCTGATGTTGATCGCCCTCGCCGGCTGTCAAACGACGTCCGAATCCTCCGCTGCGACGCCCCGGACGTGCGGAAATCTCTTCGCGCCGGTGCGCGGCAGCGACGGGCTCACGTACCCTAACCCGTGCACGGCCGCCGCGGCCGACGCGTCGCCAGCGTGCGCGGACGCATCGTGCGGAGACGCGAACGACGCCGGTCCGGGGTGCCCGGAGACGTTGCCGTTTTCGTTCACTGGCGCGACCGTCGCGTGCTCCCCATCGGGACCGTCGTCGTGCCTCTACGGACTCGAGCGTTGCTGCGGGCAGAACTTCCCTTCCTGGCGATGCACCTGCATCTCCGCCTCCTGGGGCTGCGGAAACACCGACGCCTGCTACATGCCCAGGTGCCCCGACGGCGGCGCGAATTGAGGCCAGCGAGCCACGTCCGGAGTCCTCGTCGACACTCGCGGGAGCGCGTGTTTCGTATGCCGGGCGTTCTGGCAGCCGGAGCGGATCCGGCCCGACGCAGCCCCCTCGGCGCTCTGCCATTGGTTCGCCGGCTCACTGGCCCGTCGGGCTGATGGGGCCGAGCAGGGTGCCGAGGCGCCAGTGGGCCCGCCAACGGCTGCGTCGACGCACTCGATGGTTCGTCGACCATCGCGCATGCCGCATCCAGCGAAGAGTTGTCGCCTCTCGCGGGTCGGTCCCAACAAGGGTGACGCATCGGAATACCGATCGCCCCATCACGGGCATGGACCTCGCGGTGATGATGGCCACCGTGCTGCTCGCCTCGACGGGCATCCCACCGGGCGACCTCGCGACCGACCCGCTCTACGCCGCGCTCGACCCGCGCATCCGTCGCGGCTGACGCGCATCCGTCCGCTCGCTTGACGCTCGCCACCGCGCAGACCGACGCTCCCGCGATGACCCTTCCTTTGGTTCCGTCGGCCCGCCCCGGCGCGCTCCTCGCGGGCTCGCTCACCGTGTGGACCTTCGCGACGGTGCTCGCGTGCGGCGGCACGGGCAGCACCACCGGCGAGCGCACACCGGGCGGCTCGACCCGCGTCGATCCGACGCCCGACTACGCCTACCGCGACGACGCCGGAGCGCTCTATGTCCAGGGGCGCGGTGACGCCGCGATCCCGGTCTTTACCGACGCCGGAACCTTCAACATCGCCGCCGCGCGCCTCGGTCGCATCGCCGTCGACGAGCGCGACGAGACCGCCTTCGTCATGCAGACCTTCCCCACCCGCGCGGCCGTGAAGGAGTTCGATGGCGGCCTCACCATCGACACGCTCGGCCAGCGCACCCTCTACGCGGTTCGCGACGGCGCCGAGGCCACCGCGCTCCTCGACCTCGATGGATTCAGAAGCACGGCGGTGTTCTTCCCCGAGAGCGGCGTGCTGCTGGCGGCGAGTCGCTCCGTCGACGATGGCAACAGCTGCGCCACCACGCTTGCCCTCTGGAACGTCGGCGCCACCGTGCTCCGGCAGCTTCGCCCGGCCACCGGTTGCGTCTCCGTCGGCGCGCTCTCGCCCTCGCGCCGCTGGGCCACGGCGCGAAGCGATTCTCGCTTCGGCCTGCTCGACGCGTCGACCCTCGTCGTGGGCGCGGTTCCGGCGATCGGGGCCGACAACGTGAGCGCCGCGTGGCTCCACCGGCGCGACGCGCTCGTGTCCGTCGCGGCGTCCGACGTCGCCCGCGCCTCCCTCCGCGTCGACCTCTGGAACCTCTCCAGCGTCACCTCCGAGCAGATCTCGTCGCCCGCGGTTCCGGTCGCGCGCGAGGGCGGCGCGACCTTCACGATCGACCCCGTCACGCAGGTCTCTCCGTCGATTCTCCAGGTGAGCCCCGACGACCAGCTCGCGGTGCTCTCCTCCTACGACGGGCCCATCTTCACCCTCGACGGATCGCGCCCCACGACGGCCGTGCACGTCGTCGAGCTGGCCACCCGCGCGCACTGGTCCGTCGACGTCGCGCTCGGTCCGGTGGGCTTCACGCCCGACAACAGCACCCTCGTCGCGTGGCGCCACACGAGCCCGGCCACCCTGGCCATCGCCGACGCGGGGAGCTTCCCCTCCGACGCCGCGCTGCTCTTCATCGACCGCGTCACGCACGCCGTCACCGCGCGCCCGCTGCCCTTCGAAGGGCCGCCGCTCTTCTTCGTCACCAGCACCGGGCACCGCGTGCTCGTGAGCGGCACCGCCGGCGCCGAGATCTTCTTCTACGACATGGAGATGGGCCGCTTCACCGCGCTCTCGCGCGACGCGGCTCCGCTCGACAACTTCGTGCGCCGCAACGGCAGCCGCGAGCTCTGGGCCGCGAGGGGCGGGCTCTGGCGCTACGGCGTGCTCACCGACGACGTCGAGCACATCGACCTCGGGTGGCAGCCCGAGCAGATCAACCTCCTCCCGCGCAGCGACCTCCTCGTGCTCGACCGCCCGTACGAGAACGCCCTCTCGTTCTGGAGCCCGGCGACGCGCGCCACCGTTCGCACCGTACGCCTCCCGGTGCCCGCCCGGCGCTGATCGATCGGGCGCGTCGGCCCAGCTGCGCGGGCGATGGCCGGCGGGTACGGCGAGGGCGCGGGAACGTAGAAGAGAGCCGTCTGCGCCTCGGCCTGTTCTGCAGGACCGGGGAGCCCTTCGACGTGGGGGAGGTGGAGCCTGGACGTCTCGAGCCCTGAGCCCTGACGAATGGGGTTCCGTGCGGAGGTCGGGAGGACGTAACGTCGTGCGGGTGACGCGGAGGAGCGCGAGCGGGACCCGGAGGGCGCACCCGAGACGTGGGAGAGCGTGGCGGGGACAGGGGGAGCGCGTCCGAGACAGTCGGACGGGCCCTCGCGGCGTGAGCGCGCGGCGGCGGGCAATCGGGCTGCGCCGCGCTCCGCGAGAGGAGACGCACCGTGGCGAGAGCAGTGAAGTCCGCGAAGGCGAAGAGGTCCGCGTCGAAGGCGAAGCCCAGGGCGAAGCAGGCCGGGTCGAAGGCGAAGGCCGCCGCGCCGAAGGTGAAGAGGGCGGCGGCGAGCCCGAAGCCGAAGACAGACGCGCGTACGTCGAGGACGTCCGCGAAGGCACCCCCCACGAAGCAGGCGCCCGAGAAGCCGACGCCCGAAGCGACGGCGGAGGTGTGGTTGACGATCGCGGCCGACGCCCCGACCGAGCCGCGCTGGTCGGTGCCGTGGTTCGTGCTGATGCAGGAGGCGGCCGTAGCGAGCGCCTTCGTCGAGGCGCGCTGGAAGCGGTCGCGCGGCGAGGGTCGCAACGCGCCGGTGATCCTCGGGCTGGAGAGCGTCGCGACGCACCTCCCGGCGACGGTGGCGGCGGAGATCCGCGACCTGCACGGCCTCGCGCAGCGGGAGCAACAGGCCTTCCTGCTCCGGACCCGCCCGGCCACGGGCGACGACCCGCGGCCGCGCGCCGACCATGTGCTGGGCGAGGTCACCGCGGCGCTGGAGTTCCTCTTCGACGACGGCGTCGAGGACGAGCGCGACGCCCGGCTCGGCGCCGTCGGCCGCGCCCACGAGGACGACGGCGACTCCCACGCCGCCGTCGCGAGCGCGCTCGAGGACTACGGCGCCCTCGCCGGGGAGTACCGCAGCGAGCTCGACGGCCTGGGCGGGTTCGACGCGGCCCTGCTCGACGAAATCCCCGGGCTGGCGGCGGCCCTGCGCTCGCCGCCGTCGGGCGGCGCCACCGAGCGGTCACCCGCCGCGACCGAGGCGCTGCATCGGCGCAACCGCTTCGGCAACCTGCTCCACGATCGGATCGCGCGGGTCCGCAGCGCGGCGCAGTTCGTCTTCCGGACGCGGCCGGAGATCGTGCGGGAGGTGACCAGCACGTACCTCCGGCGCAAGCGCGCCGCGGCCCGACGGGCGAACGCCACGAAGACGCCGAAGACCGAGAAGGTCCCGGCGTAGTCGCGCCGGTCGAAGGGGCCGGGACGCCCCCGCGCGGGGTTCGCTTCGACGGGCCCATGCGCCGGAGTCGCTGTTCCACCCTAAGACTACAGCCCTTCCCGCCGTGCGCGCCGCGCCGGTCAGCGCCGCGGCGACGCGACCTCGCGCTGACACTCGGCGGCCTGCCGCTCGGCGTCCTCCGCGGAGATCTCGTACGAGCGCGGCTGCGCCGTGAGCCGCGCGCGGTCGGCGCACATGCCCTGGCGGATCGCGAGGTGCCCGCGGGCGAGGGTTCGCACGACGGCGAGGTCGTCGGGCGTGGAGTCGTGGGCGTGGACGGCGAGGTCGTCGCCGAGGCGCTGCCAGAACTCCGCGTGGCGCGCGCCGCACATCACCCCGATCGACTCGGCCACCCGCCCCGCGAGCTGGTGCTGCCGGTCGGTCGCCGTGACCCGCAGCGGCCGTCGCCGGAGCTCGTCGGCCCAGCTGCGGCGCGAGACCGCGAGGCGCAGGTCGTCGCAGTCCGACTGGAGCAGCTCGCGCTGGGCCGCGGCCACCTCGGCGAGGCCCCCGTCGGCGACCT
>JAQBQI010000765.1 GCA_028287085.1 Myxococcaceae bacterium | reverse complement strand
CGGTCCGCCGCGACCGCGCCCTGGCCCGCGGCGTCGGCGCGCTGCTGCTGCTCGCGGCCCACCACGCCGCCGTCGAGTACCGCCCCGCCTTCGCGCTCTGGGCCCTCGGGCGCCCGCCCGCGTGGGCCTTCGCGCCCGCCGCCGCGCTGCTCGCGCTGCACGCCCTCGCCCTCGCGATGCTGCTCTCGCGCTGGCCCCGCGCCGCCGCCGCCGCCGCGTGCGCGGTCGTCGCGGCGCTCTACGCGGCGGTCCCGGCGACCTACCACAACAACCACTACCTGCTCTTCGTGCTGGTGCTGCTCACCGCGCTCGCGCCGACCGACCCGGCCGCTCCGCTCGGCCTCGCCCGCGTGGTGCGCTGGCAGGTCGCGCTCGTGTACCTCTCCTCGGTCGCGGTGAAGCTCGCCCACCCCTGGTGGCGCGGCAGCGGGACCGTCATCCGCTGGCTCGCGACGACGCGCGCGCCCGAGGCGAACCCCGACGCACTCCTCTACCGCCTGCTCTCGCCGCTGCTCTCGCGCCCGCTGCCCTCGCGCCTCGCCGACCTGGCCGTCACCGCGCTCGAGGTCGCGGTGCCGCTCGGGCTGATGTCTCCCCGCACGCGCGGCGCCGCGGCCGTCGCGGGCGTGGCCCTCCACCTCTCGATGCAGGAGTGGCTCTTCCCGCAGCTCTTCACCTTCCTGATGCTGCTCTCGTACTTCGCGTGGTCGCCCGCCGACGACCGCTCGTGGTCGCTCCGCCTCCCCGACGACGCCCGCCTCGCGCGCGCCCTCGACGCCCTCGATCTCATGGGCCGCGTCGCCGTCAGCACCGACGCGAGCGCCCCCGCCTGGCGCCTCACCGGCCCCGACGGTCGCCGCTTCGACGGCCCCGGGGCGGCGCTCCGCTTCGCGCTGCTCACCCCGTGGACGGTGATCGCCTACGCGACCGCGGCGCTGCTCTTCCCCGAGCTGCGCGCCGTCGGCCCCGTCGCCCGCGACGCCGTCGAGAACGTCGTCGTCGCCGCCCTCGTGGTCGCGCTCGGCGCCGCGATGCTCAACGCCCGGGGTCCGCAACTCCCTGGGAGGAAAACATCCCACCCCGAATGAACACCGGATCTCCCAGGTCGGCCCTGCGCATCGGGTGCACGCCGCCCCTCACGCGACGGTGTTTCCCGTGACTTGTGCGCGCCGAGCCCCCGCACCAATCCCTGGCACGTCGACTGCACAGCATCGTGTCCGTGAGTGATCGCCGACCGAACCTGCGAACGCTGCACGCCGATGAGGCGGGCGCCGCGTTCGTGGAGTACGTGGTGGTGCTTCTGCTCATCGGCACCGTGGCCTCGATCGCGACCTACTCGCTGGGTCGCCCCTTCGTGGACTACTACCGGTTCGCACAGCTCATCGTGTCGATGCCATTCCCCTGATCGCGGCGTCGCTCAAGACTTCTCAAACCCAACCCGGAAGGATCCCCCCATCATGAACTCCAAGAAGAACCTCAAGTCGCTGCTCCGTGACGACGCCGGTCTGTCCACCGTCGAGTACGTGATCATCCTCATCCTCATCGCCGTGGTCGGCATCTCGGCCTGGCGCACCTTCGGCAACAACGTCGTCGGCAAGATCACCTCGGGCAGCAACCAGATCCAGGGCCTCGGCGCCTGATCGGGCGGGGGCCCGCGTCGGGTCCCCACCACGCGCCCGCCGTCTCGACGGCGGGCCCTCGCGGTTGCTCGCGGCGCGCCGCGGACCACTCCCCCTCCCCGGAGTGCCCGCGGCGTCGTCATTTCGGGAGGTGCTCCGTGCTGTCCGGGTCGATCGGTGTCTTCAACGTCGCGCTCGCGGTGCTCGTCACCGCCGCCGCGGCCTATACCGACTTCCGCACCGGTCGCATCCCCAACTGGCTCACCTATGGAGCCATGGTCGCCGGCATTCTCCTCCGCACCATCCAGACCCTCCCCCACGGCGCCGGCGCGCTCAGCGCGCTCCTCGGCATGCTCGTCTGCGGGTTCGTGCCCTTCCTCATCTGGCGCAAGGACGGCATGGCCGGCGGCGACGTGAAGCAGTTCGTCGCGCTCGGCGCGATCCTCGGCGCCTTCCACGGCATCGAGGCGCAGTTCTACGCGTACGTCGCGGGCAGCCTGCTCTCGATGGGACGACTCGCGTGGCACGGCCGGCTCCTCGCTTCGCTGGTCAACGCCTTCTTCCTCGCCCTCAACCCGGTGATGCCCAGGGCGTGGCGCCGGGAGATCCGCCCCGAGATGCTGACGCGCTTCCGCCTGGGCGGTTCGATCTTCGCAGGAACCTGCGTCGCGGCCCTCTCCCTCTACCCCACCGTGTGACGAGCCAACGCATGAGCGCCACGAACACACGCCCCCGACCTTCCCTGCACGATGACGTCGGCGGCGCCGTCTACGTCGAGTTCCTGGTCGCCTTCATCCCCTTCTTCATCCTCGTGCTCGGCATGATGCAGCTGGCGCTGCTCTACAGCGCGCACCTCGTCGTGCAGCACGCCGCCGCCTCCGCGGCCCGCGCGGCCATCGTGGTCTTCCCCGACTGCGCGCAGCGCTACGACGGCGCGCCCGAGAACGTCGTCAACGGCGGCGGC
>JAQBQI010000675.1 GCA_028287085.1 Myxococcaceae bacterium | reverse complement strand
TGACCGCCCCGCCTGCGCGGGGCTCTCTGCGCGAGCGTCGAGCGCTGGGGCGCTCGACGGGTGGAGGTAGGTACTCGATGGGCGACACCGCTCGGGCTCTCCCGGCGTCGTGAAGGCAGGGGCGAGTTACAACACCTTCCCGTCGAGCGCCCCAGCGCTCGACGCTCGCGCAGAGAGCCCCGCGCAGGCGGGGCGGTCAGTTCCAGGCCCCCAGTTCAGCGGTTGCAGGCCCGCGACGCGGGCCGTCCGCAACCGCGAAGTGGGCGGCGTCTCCCGCGGCGCTCGGCCGTCTGAAATGTGTAGACACGATAGCGTTCGGAGCCCCGGGCAGCGCCCGGGGCGGCCATCTTGTTATTGCCTGGGGTGACGCGCCAGCGCGCGGAACCCCAGCGACCCAGCGGGCGGCGCCACCCTCCCGTCGACCAAGATGAGGTCAACCCTCAGCCCAGACCTTAGGGGGTTGGAGGGAGGGTCGGCGCTCTACGCCGGCGGCTCGGTCTTCTTCTTCCTCCCGAAGATGGAGATCTCGTGCGTGAGCAGCGCCTTCACCGCCGACACCGACACCGGCTGGCGCAGCTTGTCGACGAGCGACCCATCGGGGCGCGCGGGCACGAGGCTCCGCGGCACCGCGTCGAGCGGAAACAGCGGCCGCGTGAACAGCGGCGCCAGGTAGGCCGCGATGGCGCGCTGCCGGTCGGAGCTCGCCAGCGTGAAGAGGTTCTTCAGCCCGCGGAACACCTTCTCCTGCGAGGGCGACGGCCGCTCGCCGCCGTGCGAGGCCAGCGCCGCGTCGAGCAGCATCGCGAGGTGCGCGAGGCTCTGCCCGAAGCGCGGGTCGGCGGGCGCGAGGCTCAGCAGGTCGTCTTGCAGCACGCCCCAGAGGGCGAGCGTGATGCCCTCGCTGCGCATCGCGTCGGCGCCGGGGAGCGCGGCGAGCAGCGCGGCCGCGGCGGAGTCGGGCGCCTCGGCGCGGATGCGCTGCACGATGCCCGTGATCTGGAGCGAGGGGTTGGAGCGCAGCAGGTCGGGGTTGGTCGCGCGCGCCGTCTCGGCGGGGAAGTCGGAGCGCGAGAAGGTCACGTCGGTGGCGTCGAAGGAGACCGGCAGCACCGTGATGCGCGCGTCGTCGACGAGGCCGAGCGACTCCAGCTCCTTCATCGACTCGGAGAGCATCGCGCGCACGACGGCCATCGTCGGCGGGCGGCGCGCGGGGTTCTTCTCGAGCATCGCCGCGACGAGCTCGGCGAGGCGCGAGTCGGCCAGCTCGGGGCGGTGCGCCGCCAGCGGCTCGGGGGCCATCGTGAGCTGCTGCGTGATCAGCACCATGTCGGTGTCGCCGAGGAAGGGCCGCCGCCCCGCGAGGCACTCGTAGAAGATCACCCCGAGCGAGTAGACGTCCGACACCGGGGCGACGGCGCCGTAGCGCTTGTCGATCTGCTCGGGGCTCATGTACGCGGGCGTGCCGACGACGGTGCCCGCGCGGGTGATGCTGCCGCCCTCCTGGTCGCCGCCGTCGGCGAGGTGGGCGATGCCGAAGTCGAGCACCTTCACCCGCCCCTCGCGGCCCGCGTCGGAGAGCAGCATCACGTTCTCGGGCTTGAGGTCGCGGTGCACGATGCCGAGGCGGTGCGCGGCGTCCATCGCGTCGCAGACCTGCGCCGCCACCCGCGCGAACTGGTCGAGCGGCATCGGCCCGTCGCGGCGCAGGATCTGGTGCAGCGCGGCGCCCTCCAGGTACTCCATCACCAGGTAGATGCCGACCTCGTCGTGGACGCCGAAGTCGGTCACGAAGACCGTGTTCTCGTGCCGCAGCCGGCTGCACGCGACGGCCTCGCGGCGGAAGCGCTCGGCCACCGTGTCGTCGTCGGAGAACTGCGCGTGCAGCACCTTCACCGCGTAGGGCGTGCCCAGCGCGACGTGCTCGGCCCGGTAGACCGAGCCCATCCCCCCGGAGCCGAGCTTCTCCACGAGGCGGAGGTTGCCCACCACCCGGTCGAGGTTGCGGTCGACCTTGGCGGGCTTGAAGGTCGCGCCACATTTGCCGCAGCGGCTCGCGGTGCTCACGACGGGGTTCGCGCACTGCGGGCAGGCGGCTCTCATGCGGGGAATGGTAGTCGAGACGGCGGGCCGGAAGCGAGCGGCGGACGCGCCCGCTTCCGCCGATGGGGGAATGGTCAGCTCAGGGGAAGCCGACGACGAGGCCCGGGGCGCTGCGGCTGTTGGAGGTGCCGTCGCCCATCTGGCCGTTGCCGCCGTAGCCCCAGCACGAGAGCGTGCCGCCCGCGCGGCGCGCGCAGGTGTGGTAGCGGCCCGTCGCGTCGATCTCGGTCGCGTCGGTGATGCCGAGCACCGCCGTGGGCACCGGGCGGTTGGTGGTCGTGCCGTCGCCGATGCCGCCGTAGCCGTTGTAGCCCCAGCACACGATCGAGCCGCCCGCGCGGCGCGCGCAGCTGCGGTCGGCCGACGAGCCCGACTGGTTGCCGCGCCACACGTCGTCGCCCGTGGCGATCTCGACGGCGTCGGTGAGGCCCGCGACCAGGCCCGGCGCCACGCGCGCCGCGGTGGTGCCGTCGCCGAGCTGGCCGTAGCCGTTGTAGCCCCAGCACTGCACCGTGCCGTTGGCGAGGCGCGCGCAGGTGTGGTTGGTGCCGCACGCGATCTCGACCGCCGTCGCGATGCCCACCACCGGCTGCGGGGTGCTGGCGCTGGTGGTGTTGCCCGTGCCGAGCTGCCCGTTGCCGTTGTTGCCCCAGCAGCGGAGGGTGCCGTCCTGCAGGCGCGCGCAGCTGTGGATGTAGCCCGCGCACACCTCGACGGCCGACGTGAGGCCCGCGACCAGGCCCGGCGCCACGCGGCTCGCGGTGCTGCCGTCGCCGAGCTGGGCGTAGTTGTTCCAGCCCCAGCACCAGACGCGGCCGGTGGCGTCGACCGCGCAGCTGTGCGCCCAGCCCCCGGAGGAGATGTCGACGATGTCGCGCAGGCCCACCACCGAGACCGGCGAGGTGCGCTGCGCGACCATGCTGCCGTCGCCCAGCTCGCCCGTGCCGTAGTGCAGGCCCCACCCGACGACCGTGCCGTCGGCCAGGCGCGCGAACGAGCTGCCGCCCGAGGCGCCGACCTCCACCGCGGTGGTGATCCCCTGCACCTGCTGGAGCACGAGGCTGCTGGTGGTGTTGCCGTTGCCGAGCTGGCCCCAGCCGTTGTAGCCCCAGCACCAGACGGTGCCCGAGCCGCGGATCGCGCACACGTGGTCGTTGCCCGAGGCCACCGTCGAGACGTTGCCCGCGCGGCACGCGCCCGCGAGGCAGTAGCGCCCGGTGCCGCAGGCGTTGCCGCAGCCGCCGCAGTGGGCGTTGTCGTTCTGGGTGTTCACGCACGCGGCGCTGCAGAAGGTGAGGCCCGCGGCGCAGCGGTCGCGGCAGGCGCCCGCGGTGCAGGTCTGCGTGGCGGGGCACGCGCGGCCGCACACGCCGCAGTTGGCGTCGTCGGCGGCGAAGGTCACCTCGCAGCCGTTGGAGGGCGCGTTGTCGCAGTCGCCGAAGCCCGCCGTGCAGGTGATGCCGCAGCGTCCCGCGGTGCAGGTGCGGGCGGCGTTCGGCCCGGTCGCGCACGCGGCCGCGCAGGCGCCGCAGTTGGTCGGATCGCCCTGGAGGTCGACGCAGCTGTTGCCGCAGCGCACCTGGGTGACGGCGCAGCCCGAGATGCAGGTCGGGGACGCGCCCGCGGTCGAGCAGAGCGGCGTGGCGGCGCCGCAGACGCGGCCGCAGGCGCCGCAGTTGGTGGCGCCGTCGAGGGCGGTCTCGCAGCCGTTGGCGGCGTTGCCGTCGCAGTCGGCGAAGCCCGTCACGCAGCGAAAGGCGCAGCCGCCGTCGGTGCAGGTCGGCACCGCGTTGGCCGCCGCGGGGCACACGCGCCCGCAGCCGCCGCAGTGCGCGGTGGCGGTGAGCAGGTTGGCCTCGCAGCCGTTGAGCTCGAGGGTGTCGCAGTCGCCGTAGCCGACGTTGCAGGTCGCGCGGCACTGGCTCGACACGCAGGCCACGGTGCTGTTCTGCCCGGCGCGGCAGGTGTTGTTGCACGCGCCGCAGTGGGTGGAGCTCACCTGCGTGTTGACCTCGCAGCCGTTGGCGGCGTCGCCGTCGCAGTCGGAGAAGCCGGGCGCGCAGGTCGTCCCGCAGCGGCCCGCGGCGCAGGTCGCGCGGGTGTTCGCGGTCGTGCGGCAGGCGGTGGTGCAGTCGCCGCAGTGGTCGGGGTCGGTCTGCGGGTCGACGCACGAGCTCCCGCAGCGCTGCTGCCCGCCGGCGCAGCCGCTGGTGCAGGTGGCGCTGGCGCCCATCGCGGCGGCGCACACGGGGGTGGCCCCGGCGCAGGCGTTGGCGCAGCGGCCGCAGTGGGTGGCGTTGTCGAGGGCCTGCTCGCAGCCGTTGGTGGCGTCGCCGTCGCAGTCGCCGAAGCCGGGGTTGCAGGCGACCTGGCAGGTTCCGTTGCTGCACGTGGCCGAGCCGTTGGCGCCGCCGGGGCAGGTGCGGCCGCAGGCGCCGCAGCTGCCCGACGAGGTGAGCACGTTGACCTCGCAGCCGTTGACGGCGTTGGCGTCGCAGTCGGCGAAGCCGGCGTTGCAGGCGAGGCGGCAGCGCCCCGCCGCGCACGAGGCGGTGCTGTTGCCGCCGGCGGGGCAGAGCGTTCCGCAGGCGCCGCAGTTCGCCGCGCCGGCGTTGAGGTTGGCCTCGCAGCCGTTGGACGCGTCGCCGTCGCAGTCGGCGAAGCCGGCGTTGCAGGCGAGGCGGCAGGCGCCCATCGCGCACGACCCGGTGGCGTTGGCGCCCCCGGGGCAGGCGTTGCCGCAGCGGCCGCAGTCGGTCGCGTCGTTCTGGGTGTCGGCGCAGTTCGAGCCGCAGCGGGTCTGGGTGGCCTCGCAGCCCGAGACGCAGCGCGAGGCGCCCGCGGCGGTCGAGCAGAGGGGCGTGGCGCCGGTGCAGGCGCGCCCGCAGGCGCCGCAGTTGGCCGAGCCCTCGAGCGAGACCTCGCAGCCGTTGGTGGTGTCGCCGTCGCAGTCGGCGAAGCCCGGCAGGCAGCGGCGGGTGCACGCGCCCATCGAGCACGCCGGCGCGGCGTTGTTGCCGCCGGCGCAGACGGTCCCGCAGGTGCCGCAGCGGAGCGGGTCGTCCTGCACGTTGGCGCAGGTCGCGCCGCAGCAGGCCTGGCCCGTCGGGCAGCCGCGGCGCTCGTTGCAGCCCGCGACGCAGGCGCCCGCCTGGCAGACCTGGCCCACGGCGCAGTGGTCGTCGGTCACGCAGCTCACGCACGCGTGCCGGGCCGTGTCGCAGCGCAGCCCGGCGGGGGCCGCCCCGTCGGCGGGAGCGCCCGCGTCGCCGCCCGCGGCGCAGTCGCCGTCGGCGCTACAGCCGGCCTCGCAGCGGTTGGCGGCGGTGCAGAACTGCCCGTTGCTGCACGACCCGCGGTTGGTCGCGGTGCAGGCCACGCAGCGCGCCGCGGCGACGTCGCACACGCGGTTGCCGAGCTCGTCGCCCGCGCAGTCGGTGTTGTCGCGACA
>JAQBQI010000664.1 GCA_028287085.1 Myxococcaceae bacterium | reverse complement strand
TCGCGTACCACCGTTGCGGCGCGTGCGGCTTCCTCTTCACGACCTTCTGCGACGGCTTCTCCCCCGACGACTTCGCGCGCGAGATCTACAACGACGACTACGCGCGGGTCGACCCGCTGTACCGGTCGTTCCGCCCGGAGGCCAACGCGCGGCTGCTGCGCGAGGTCATCGCCGACGCCTGCGCCTTCGCGGCGCGGCCCCGCCTGCTCGACTACGGCGCCGGCTCCGGGGCGCTCGCCCGCGGGCTCGGCGACCGCGCCGAGGTGCGCAGCTACGACCCCTTCTCCGCGGGCCTCGCGGCGCCGCCCGCCGGGCGCTTCGAGCTCGTCTTCGCCGCCGAGGTGGTCGAGCACGTCGTCGACCCCCTCGCGACCTTCGCGGCGATGCGCGAACTGCTCGCGCCCGGCGGGCTGATGCTCTTCTCGACGATGGTCCAGCCCGCGGACATCGCCGAGGTGCGCGCCGCGTGGTGGTACGTCAGCCCGCGCAACGGCCACGTCAGCATCTACACGCACCGCGCGCTCGCGCTCGCCTGCGCGGCGGCCGGCCTCCGCTACGCCGCGCTCAGCGCCGAGTGGCACCTCGCCGAGCACCGCGACGCGCCCTGCGCCGCGCTCGACCGCGGGGCGCTCGGGGCCATCGTCGCGCGCCTGCCCACCGGGTTCATCGTGGTGCCGTAGCGGGCGCCGTCAGCGCCGCGGCCGGCGCCGACGGGCAGCGAGACGTAGGGGAGGTGGCGCGAGATCGTGAGGGGGCGGAGGTTCCGAGGCAGTCGCCGAGGGCGGGGAGTCACGCGCTCGGGGCGTTCATGCGGTAGCGCGTGCACTGCGCCGACGGCCGCTCGCCGAAGCGCGCCGCGAAGCGGACGAGCGCGGGGTAGGGGGCGGTCGAGACGGTCGGGCGAAAGGACAGGTGCTCCACGAGGCAGAAGAGCGTGACCTCGAGCAGGCTCAGCTCGCGCGCCGGGTCGAGGCCCGCCACGGCGCGATCGAGGTGCTCGTCGAGCCAGCGCAGCGCCCCGTCGAGGCCCAGCCGGCTCTTGGCGAAGTACACGTTGTCGGGCGGCAGACCCGCGACGAGCGTCCCGAGGACGAGCTGCACCTGCGCCGCCATGCCGTGCCAGACGAGCTCCTGGGCGTTGCGCCCGAGGTCGTCGACGACCTGCTCGGGCCAGACGATGCGGCGGCTCCGGGGCGCGAGCTCGGCGAGCTTGCGGCAGATGTTCTCGGTGCCGAAGACCGTCGACGTCGCCGTGCGCAGCGTCGGGAGCTTGAGCGCGGGGTTGGCCCCGTACGCGGCCGCGTCGAGCGCCATGAGGTCGCCGACGACGACCCGCACGACGGGGACCTCGAGCTCGTGCGCGAAGATCGCGGCCACCCGCGTGAAGTGCGAGCTGCTCCGCCCGACGAGCCGCACCCCTTCGTCGGGGGCGCTCACGAGGCGGCCCCGGGCGCCGCCGCGACGACGCCGAGCCGGCGGCCGAAGAACGCGATGATCTCGTCGCGCGCGGCGATCGTCGGCTCGCCGGCGGCGTCGACGAGGTGCGCCGTCACGACGCTGTGGGGGCACCCGACGACCTCCGCGGAGAAGGGCGGCGGGTCGGGGTTGGCGGCCGAGGCGGGCAGCACCCGCGCCACGAAGCGCTCGCCGAGCGCGGAGGCGTAGGCCGCGAAGCGCTCGGCCGGGCAGTGCCGGTCGCCCTCGAAGCGATAGGCGAGCACGGTGAGGTCCTCGCGGACCAGTCGCTCCCGCACGGCGGCCGCCTCGTCGGGCGCGAGGCCGATCGCCGCCGGGTGGCCGAAGGGCAGCGAGGGCTGGCAGACGACGGGCGCGAGCACGGCGCGCTCGAGCATCATCGCCAGCGCGAAGTTGCCGGTGAAGCACATGCCGATCGCGCCGACGCCGGGGCCGCCCCGCTCGTCGTGCGCGCGCCGCGCGAGGGCGCGCAGCCAGCGCGTGACGGGGCTCGACTCGTCGGCGGCGAAGGCCCGAAACTCCGCGCTCACGCACGCGCGCTGGAGCACGGCGCGGCCCTCGTCGGCGCGGGGATAGGCCCCGTCGCGGCCGAAGAGCGACGGCAGGTACACGGCGAAGCCGGCGTCGCGCACCCACCGCGCGAAGCGCGCCACCTGCGGGCTGATGCCGGGCATCTCGGCGAGCACGACGACCGCCGGGCCATCGCCCCCCACGTAGACGGTCTTCGCCGCCCCGTCGAAGGTCTCCACGCGGCGCTCGAAGTCGTCGAGCGGGTCGTCCTGGGTCGAGGCGCGGGGGTCGGTCGCGGGGGTCATGGGCCCACGATGCGCCCGGGCGCGCCGCCCGCGTAGTGGCAGTAACGACATCTTTCGGTCTATTCCTGCCAGCGATGATCACGCACCTCGTGTTCGACGGCGTCGCGGACGGCCCGCTCGGGGTGGGGCTCGAGGTGGTCGCCGCCGCCGCGCGCCTCGTCGCGAGCGGGCGCGGCGGGCCGGGGCGGGGCGTCGACCTGCGCCAGCGCGTGGTCTCGATGGACGGCCGGCCGGTGCGCAGCAGCGCCGGGCGGCCGGTCGCGGTCGACGGGGCGCTGACGCTGCGCGGGCTCTCGCCGGGCGGCGTGCTCGCGCTCCCCGGGCTCGGCGCCGCCACCGACGATCAGGTCGCGGCGCTGCTGGCGCGGGCCGACATCGGGCGCGGCGCCGCGGTCATCGCGAGGGCGGCGGCGAAGGGGGCGCTCGTCGCGGCGTCGTGCTCGGCGACCTTCGTGGTCGGCGCGTCGGGCGCCCTCGACGGGCGCGAGGCGACCACGACGGGGTGGCTCGAGCGCTCCTTCGCGCGGCGCTTTCCGCGGGTGCGCCTCTGCGCCGATCGGATGGTCGTCGACTCGGGCGGGATCATCACGGCCGGCGCGGCGCTCGCCCACGCCGACCTGATGCTGGCGGTCGTCGCGCGCACGGTCGGCCCGACGATCGCGCACCTGGTGGGCCGGTACCTGCTCCTCGACGAGCGGGTGTCGCAGGCCCGGTACATGGTGGCCGGGCACGCGCGCACCGCCGACCCCGCGCTGCGGGCGCTCGAGGCCTTCCTCCTCGCGAACCTCGCGCGGCAGGTCTCGACGGCCGAGATGGCCCGCGTCGCGGGCACGTCGCCGCGCACGCTGGCGCGTCGGCTCCGGTCGGCGCTGGGCACGACGCCGCAGCGGCTCGCGCAGCGGCTGCGGGTGCAGCGCGCGGTGCACCTGCTCGAGACGACGGGCGAGGCCGTCGAGCGCGTCGCCGAGCGCGTGGGCTACTCCGACGCGGCGGCGTTCCGGCGCGTCTTCCGCCGCGAGACGGGGACGGCCCCGCGCGAGCGACGCGCGCCCGCCGCGTGACGGCCCCGCGATTGCGCGCCCACCCCCCGGCGTGAAAGAGTGCGCCCACCCCCGCGATGCCCCCGGTTCGCCTCGACCGATTCCAGCGAGTGAGCGAACGCGATCGGTGGGGCCTCGGGGACTGCGTCGACGCCCTCGACACGCAGCGCCGCAACGCGCCCGTCATCCTCAAGCGCCTCGGCGCGGTCACCCCCGAGCAGCACGAGCGCGTCGAGGCCGCGGTGCACTCGCTCGAACCGCTGCGCCACAGCACCATCGTCCCGGTCGAGGCCTACGGCTTCGACGGCGACGTGCCCTTCCTCGTCATCGAGCCCGTCGAGGGCACCACCCTCCGCGCCTGGATCGACGAGCACAACGCCGCCCTCCGCTGGCCCGACCTCGGCGAGGTGCGCGCCCTCTTCGACGGGGTCTGCGCCGCCGTCGCCGTCGCCCACCGCATGCGCGCGCTCGCCGGCGCCCCGGTGCTGCACGGGCTGCTCTCGCCCGAGAGCGTGCTGCTCTCGCGCGGCGCCGGCGCCGGCAGCTGGGACGTCGCCGTGATGGACTTCGCCCTCTCCACCCTGCCGGGCGTGGCGTGGTCGCCCTCGCCGACCAGCCTGATGTCCGACCCGCGCGCGCCCGAGCAGCTCGCCGACGTCGAGGCCGTCTCCACGCAGAGCGACGTCTTCTCCCTCGGGGTGCTGCTCGCCTCGATGCTCGTGCCCTTCGCCTTCCCCGTGCGCCCGCGGTGCTGGGCCCACTCGGTCGAGGAGCTCCCCGGCGGCGTGCGCGCGCTGCTCGTCGCGATGCGCCCCGACGTGCCGGGCGCCGTCTACGACGAGCTCGTGCGCGCGCTCTCGCTCGACCCGCCGAACCGCCACGCCGACGCCGACCGCCTGCGCACCGCGCTGCGCCGCGTGACCTGGGAGGCCGTCTCCGAGCTCGCCCCGCCGCCCCGCTTCGTCGACCACCCCGAGGCCCGCGAGCGCGACGATGGGCACTCGAAGCCGATGATGCGCCTGCCCTCGGCGCTGCTCGCCGACCTCGGCCCCTCGCCGATGAACCTCCGGGCCTCGGTGCCCACGGCGCGCCTGTTTCCCGGGCCGATTCCGCGCCCCGAGGAGCTCACCCCGGCCACGCCGCCGCCGGAGAGCACCGACCCCGCGCTCGACCTCGACGCGCCGCCCACCGGGTCGGTCGACGCGCGCAGCTTCGAGGCGCCCTCGGCGACGACCACGGTCGACGCGCTGCTGGCCTTCCGCCAGCTCGCGCGCGAGGGCTCGCTCGACGCCGACGAGGGCCCCGACGGCGGGACCGACCGGGGCATCGGCCTCCCCGACGACGAGACCGACGAGCCCACCGGATCGATCGCGCTGCTCCACGCCCCGGAGCTCACCGACGACCTGCTGCTGCCCGACGACGACCTCCTGTCGCCGACCGACCCGCCGCCCGACGGTGGTGGTGTGGTGGTTCCGCTCGACGACCTGTTTCGCGCGGAGATCGTCGCGCAGGAGACGGTGGTGCGCCGCCCCGCCGCGCGGGTGAAGCCGAACTTCGGGCGCGAGTCGACGCGGGCCGTGGTGCTCTCTCCCGGGATGTTCGGCGCGCGCCCCGCCGACGGGGTGCTGGTCTCCGGGGTGAAGCTGCAATCGCTGGTGCTGAAGGCCCCGCCGCGCCCGCCGGCGCAGCACGAGGGCACGCGGGTGCGCATGGTGGCGCCGTCGAGCGACGAGGGCTCCGCGCTCGACGAGGCG
>JAQBQI010000623.1 GCA_028287085.1 Myxococcaceae bacterium | reverse complement strand
GGAACCGCGGTCATGGGGGTCGAGGGGCCGGGGTCGAAGAGCGTCGGGGAGGAACTCACGGCGAGATTTGGTGCGCCGAGCCGAACCTGAATTCACCCGAAAATGGGGTTTATGCTGCGCCCCTCAGTGCGGGGCGAGACCGGTGGGCTGCATCGCCGTGGCGTACCCGCACGTGGTCGCGAGCTCGATGCGCACGCGCGTGGCGTCCTCGGGGAAGACGCACAGCAGCCCGCCCGTGCAGTCGCGGTTGTCGGTGCAGGGCCGCTCGAGGCAGATCGAGAGGCTGTCACCGCCCGTGCCGCGCGGCTCCAGGGTGGGGTCGTCGGGGCAGCGCTGCGACGCCTGGTAGTTCACGAAGGACCCGCACAGACCCTGCGTGGGGCGCGTGGCGTTGAGGGTGAAGCAGGTTCCGCGGCACTGGGCGACGCCCGTCGACTGGATCATCTGCGGGTTGCAGGGCGACCCGTCGGGCAGCAGCGCGGGGTTGAACGGCGCCGCGGTGCAGCGCCCGAGGCGCGTGTTGCACCGCATGATCGAGGCGTCGCCCGCGAGCGAGCCCGCGCAGTCGGCGTCCGACGCGCAGAACGGCAGGCACCCGGTGGCCTCGGCCTGCCCGGCCCGCAGCAGGACCCAGTTGTTGGTGCACAGCGAGCCCGCCGGGCACGCCCCGGTGGCCTCGCTGGCCGCGCCCGTCCGGCACGCGCGGGTGCACAGGTTGAGCGCGACGCCCGACGACCGCACCCCGAACAGCAGGCACGTCGAGTAGGTGCCGCCGCACTCGGCCTCCTCCCCGGCCACGGTGGCGCCCTGCGTGCAGCCGCCGGCGCTGGTGCAGATGCGCCCGCCCGAGGTCGTGACGCACGTGAGGTCGCCGGTCGGCGTGACGCAGTCGGCGTCCGTGGCACAGCGCCGTCCCGCGACCACGCCCGCGCGGGTCGCCGGCGGGCCGAGGTCGACCCGCACCGGCACGTCGACGGCGAACCCACGGTCGGTGGTGCCGGCGTCGACCGCGAAGCCTGCGTCGAAGAGCGGTCCGGTGCCGTCGGGATAGGCGAAGCCGACGTCGTCGGGCAGCGCCCCGTCGGGGCCCATCGCGACGGTGCCATCGGCCGAGGGGACATCGCCGCCGAAGGTCACCGGGAGGCCGTTGCCGACGGCGTTGCATGCACTCAGCGCGAGCGCGAGCGCGAGCCAGGAAGGTGGACGGTTCGTCATCTCGGGTGCCTCTCACTTCGCACGGCGTCGCTTCCCGAGTCGACCCCCAGCGGCTCACCTCGTGCGACGTGCCTGCGCCTCGTCGCGGGGTCGAGGGGCGGCCACTCCGTGACGCGGCCAGAGGTCTTCCGCCTCCTCCGGCTGCTTCGCGCCGATGCGCACGCGTGACGTCGGCGGGCGGAGCAGGACGACGACGTTCTCCTGACAGATGCCGTCCCAGGGTATCCTCCCACGCCATGACAGCGGGCGTTGGCCGGGTGGCGATCGCGGGCGCGGGCATCGGCGGCCTGACGCTCGCCATCGCGTTGCGCAGACTGGGCATCGACGCGCACGTGTACGAGCGCGCGACGGAGCTTCGCCCCGTCGGGGCGGGCCTCTCGCTGATGGCAAACGCGATGCTGGCGCTGCGGGCGATCGGGCTCGAGGAGTCGATCGCGGCGCTGGGCGAGGCCGCGCAGACCTCCGTCGGGCGCCGCTCGGACGGCGCCGAGCTGTCGCGCTTTCCCATCGCGGAAGTGGCGCGCGAGGTGGGCTCCTCGGCCGTACTGCTGCACCGGGCCGACCTGCACGCCGCGCTGCTCGACGCGCTCGGCGCCGAACACGTCACCCTAGGACGCGCCGCCGCGGGCTACCGCGACGAGGCGAGAGCGCCCGCCGCCGTGCGCTTCGACGACGGATCGGAGGTCGAGGCCGGGCTCGTCGTGGGCGCCGACGGGCTGCACTCCGCGATTCGCAGGCAGCTCACCGGGGACGCGAATCCGCCTGAATACTCGGGGTACACGAGCTGGCGTGGCGTGACCGACACGCTCTGCGGCGCGGCGCCGGGGCAGCTCTCCGAGACCTGGGGTCGCGGCTGCCGCTTCGGCATCGCCCCGGTCGGACGAGGTCGCGTCTACTGGTTCGCCGTCGCCAACGCCCCGGCGGGCGAGCGCGACGCGGGTGACCCCCGTCCGATGCTGCTCGAACGCTACGGCGCGTGGCACGCGCCCATCCGCGCGCTGATCGAGGCCACCGCCCCGGAGCGCGTCGTGCGCACCGACATCGCCGACCGACCCGTCCTCACCCGGTGGAGCCGCGGGCGCGTGGCGCTGCTCGGAGACGCCGCGCACCCGATGACCCCGAACCTGGGCCAGGGCGGGTGTCAGGCCATCGAGGACGCCGTGGTGCTCTCCGGCGCGCTCGCGGCGCACGCGAAGCTCCCCGACGCGCTCGCCGACTACGAGCGGATCCGCGTCGCGAGGGCCAATGGCATCGTGCGCGACGCCCGGCGCTTCGGCGCGCTCGCCGCCCGCGAGGGGGCGCTCTTCCAGGCGGTGCGCGACGCGCTGATCCGGTGGACGCCCGCCTCGCTGATGCACGATCGGTTCGTCGAGCTCTTCCGCTTCGACGACCCCTTCGCCGCGCGCCGTGCGCTGATCGAATAGTCCGGCCGCCGGCAGGGGGAGGGCGCGACGCCGACGCGCTGACGAGGACGACCGCACCGCTCGCTGGCGGACGTCGTGCTCGTATGCCGCCGCTGGAGGGTTCCCCTCGGTTCAACCGGCGCGCCTGCGCCACCGTGCGCGCCGCCATCCACGCTGCGTCCGTCCGAGACCGGCTGATCCGCGCACTCCGAGGAGGACGAGGACGACGATGGCCCCGCCCGTCGGCCCGTGTCTTCGTCGTCGCCCGGAGTGACAGTTCTCGTGCCGGCCGACGCGACCGCACTGCACGTCACCTCGCGCTGGGCGAGCTGCTCGCCCGAGACCACCGCGAAGTCCTCCTCCGCCGCGACCGAGCCGCCAAGCGCGGGGGATAGGCCCAACGCGACACTGTCGTCGGCACGAACTTTCGCGGGCTGACAGAACGCCCATACCGCGAAGTTCGCGCTCCCGTGAGCGTCGGCAAGAGCTCCCGCGACGCCGCTCTGGCCCATCGTCGCGCGCCTCCCGGGCGTCGGCGTCGACGAGCTCAACAACCCGTGGCGCTCGCCGGAGCTCAACACGGCGTCGTAGGGCGCGCGGCTCGCAGCGCAGATCGAGTGGTGGCGGCTGGGGGACTACGTCCCGTCGCGGGACGTGCCGGCGAGGGAGCGCGCCGAGCCGGTGGCGCGGATCACGACGGCGGCCAACGGGCACCGCGCGCAGGAGGTGATCTCGGCGCTGGGCGACCCGACGCTGGAGGCGGTGGAGGCGCTCGCGGTGGTGGCGTACCGGGTCACCGACGGGCGCGAGCTGGTCGACCCGTGGCTGCGCGGGGCGGCGGAGTTTCTTCGCCGGAGCCGGCGGACGTCCGCGCGCGGTGCCGGCTGCGGGCGGCGCTGCGGCAGGCGGCGCAGCGGCTGCAACGGACGGAGTCTCTCGCGGCGACGCCGTGGGCGGCGCTGGGGTCGTACGGGTGCGTACGAACGGAGCCGCCGACGCCGCGACAGACGGAGCCGGTCGACGGGTAGCGAACGAGAACGTCCCCCGACGGCCAGTGCTCTACGATCAGCCCCCCTCTCGTGCCGATTCCGACCACGACCCTTGCGCGCGCCGCTCTCTTCCTACTCGGCTTCCTCGCGGTCGGACTCGACTCGAGCGCGCAGGACCGACCGGGCAGCGTGCACATCGCGTGGGCTCGCGGGGACGGCGCCGAGACCTGCCCTGACCAGGACGAGCTCTCCGCCCGCGTCGCGTCGATCCTCGGGCGCACCTCCCCTCACGCCCCGCTCGTCGAGGGCTACGTCGAGCGCCGCGACGGTCGATGGATCGCCCGCCTCTACCTGCGCAGCGTCGACGGCACCCGCACTGGTCTCCGCGAGTTCTCCGACGCCTCCCCCGACTGCGGTGCCGTGTCGTCCGCCGTGGCCCTCGCCATCGCGCTCGGCATCGACCCCGAGGCGCTCACCCGCGCCCCGACGGCACCCGCAGCGCCGACCGCTCCCGCTCCCGTACCGGCCACCCCCGCCCCCGTACCGATCGCTCCCGCTCCCGCACCGGCCGCTCCCGCTCCCGAGCAGCCGGTGGGCGCCACCGTGACCCTGCGAGCGGTCGGCCTCGTCGGGCTCCTCCCCGAGTTCGCGCCCGGCGTCGCGGTGGTCGGTGAGCCCCTCGTGCTGGGGCGATGGCACCTCCTGGTCGGCGGCCTGTACGCGCCCGAGCAGCGGGTGGTCCTCCTCGACACGCGCTTCGCCTTCGGGCTGAGCGCCCTGTCCGCCGCCGCGTGCTTCGACGCCGTCCGCTCGTCCCGAGTCGCCCTCGCGGGCTGCATCGGGGTCGTCGCCGGCGCCTCGCACATCGTCGTATTCGACCTCCTCCCACGAACACCCGGGGAGCTGTTTTGGATGGGCGTGACCGCCTCGGCACGCTTCACCGCCCGCGTCGCCGGGCCCCTGGTGGTGGAGGCGGGCGTCGACCTCGTCGGGGCGCCCGTGCGAACGCGCTTCCACCTGGAGCGGGAGGACAGCGTCGTGTTCGAGCAGTCGCCCGTGTCTCTGCTGGGGTACCTCGGGGTGGGGCTGTCGTTTCGGTGAAGGTCGCCCGCGGCTGCGTTCAATACGTTGTGCCGGTGGCCGCCTCGACCCACACGATGATCCTCCCCCTTACGACCCGCCCCCTCGCCCTGACCGAGCTCGCGGCGGCGCAGGGCGAGTTCATCTGGGCGACGCTCCAGCGGCTGGGCGCGCGGGCGGCCGACCTCGCCGACCTTGCGCAAGAGGTGCTCATCGTCGTGCACCGCAAGCTCGGCACCTACGACCCGTCCATGCCGCTGAGGCCCTGGCTCTACGGGATCTGCGTCCGGGTCCTCAAGGTGCACCGGCGACGCGCGTGGTTTCGCCGCGAGCTGCCGATGGCCCAGGTGCCCGACCGCGTCGCGCCCGGCGCCGACCCCGAGCGCGCCGCCATCGCCGCGCAGGAGGGCGCCCGCCTCGCGGCGCTGCTCGACGAGCTCAACCCGGAGAAGCGCGCGGTGTTCGTGATGTTCGAGCTGGAGCAGCTCGCCTGTGACGAGATCGCGACCCTGGTGGGCGTCCCGGTGGGGACGGTCTGGTCGCGGCTCCACCTCGCCCGCAAGCAGCTCGAGGGCGCGCTCGCCCGCGAACGTGCGCGGGAGAAGGGGGCCCGGCGATGAGCGACCCCGTGCGCTGGACGAACCCCGACGGCGGCGCCTCGAGCGAGATGCGGCAACTCCTCGCGAGCGCCGTCCCCCCCGTGCAGCCGATGACCGCGGACGAGAGGTCCGCGTTCGCGCGCGCCGCGGCGAAGGCGGCAGCGGCGCCTCCCCTTCCCGCCTTCTGGAGCATCGGCAAGCTCCTCGCCGCGCTCGCCCTTGGGGTCGCGGCGGTCGCGGTCGGCGCCTCGCTCCGACGCGCGCCCCCCGCGCAGGTCTCGCCCCCTCCCGCTGCCTTCGTCGCCCCGCCGACGCCTCGCAGCGACCCCGCGCCGCCGCCCGCGATGCCGACGCCGTCGACGAGTCCCGCGCGCGACGACCGACCCGTGACCGCGCCGCGTCGTCGCCCGCCGCCCGTCGTCATCGCGCCACCACGCGACGAGTCCCTCGCGGCCGAGAGCGCGGCGCTCCTGCGCGCCCGCTCGCTCCTCGCGGGCGACCCCGTCGCCGCCCTGGCGGCCCTCGACGCCCACGCCGACTCGTTCTCGCGGCCGCAGCTCGCCGACGAGAGAGAGTTCATGGCGGTCGACGCGCTGCGACGGCTGGGGCGCGCCGCCGAGGCCGAGGCGCGCGCACAGGCTTTGATCGCGCGCGACCCGCACGGCCCCTACGCCCGGCGAATGCGCCGCGACGCCGCCCCATGAGACCCGCCGCACTTTTCGTGAAGGCGGCGACGACGTGAGTTCAATCGGCGGTACGGAGGACGACGAGTGGTGATGAGACGAGCGATACTGGCGGCTTGGTGGGTCGCGCAGGTGGCCTGCGTGAACGACAACATCGTTGCGGTGCGCGGCACCGACGCCGGCGCGACGGTGCCTCTCGTGACCGACGCCGCGGCGCCGTGGGCGGGGTTCCCCAACAGCTTCCCGATGGGGACGGGCCCCTGCGACATCGCCGTGACCCCATCGGACAACCGCCCTTGCGCGCTCCCCAACCGCACCACCTGCGTGCGGACCCACCTGGGCTCGCCAGGCCAATCGCAGGGGTGGACCGAGTGCACGTGCGGGTGCAGCGAGCCCCACACCTGGTCGTGTTACGGCGTCGTCGGAGGCGACACCAGACCGACGTGCCCCGCGACCCAGCCCGCGGCGGGCTCGTCGTGCGACGCCGGACAGGGCAACTGCTACTACTTCCCGGGGTACGTGTGCAGTTGTCCCGCCGCTGCGAGCAACCCCACGTGGACTTGCGGGGAGACGCCCCTCGGCATCCAGCTCCCTCCGTGCGTGATCCGCGAGGACGTACCCGACCCCGGGACGGTCGCTCCGAGCAACGTCGACCCCAGGCTCCGCATCGCCGACCTCACCGACGCGGAGGCCGAGACCTGGTGCCGGTGGTACAGCGCCGCGATCCACCCGGGGAGCGCGCCCCCGTCCGACGGCCCGCTCAAGACCGATGGGACCACCTCGCACTACGGCTTCGCGGGCTGCGGCGCCCCGATCAACCTCTGCGCCGCGGCGCTGTCGATCAACCACTGCCGACTCAACCTTCGGCGGCGGCCCTGCCAGGCGACGGTCGCGCAGCTCAGCGACTGCGTCCTCACCATCCACGACAAGTGCACGCTCGTGGGCCAGGGCTGCACCGCGCTACGCGCCGGCGACGACTGCGAGGAGACCATCGCCCAGCGCCTCTCCACGGGCCGCTGCTCAACGCCCGTGGAGTGACGCCCGTTACGCGGGCCCGAGCTCGACGACGCGACCGTCGGGGTCGGCGAAGAGCCGCAGCGGGCTCTCGGTCGCGCCGCCGCCGCGGCTCACGATGAGCGTCGCGCCGTCGGACAGGCGGTGCTCGCCGTGGGGTAGCGCCGGCTGAGCGGGCCGACCGACACGATGGGAACGCCGCCAGGGAGCGCGATGTGGCCGCCGTGAGTGTGGGTGGACAAGGCGTCCAACGGGGCACCCTCCCCGGCACGGGTCCGCGCGAGGGGACCGAACTTCCCAGTATGCGAAACACGCGCTCCCGTGAGCGTCGGCAAGATCTCCCGCGACGCCGCCGTGGCCTCGGCCTGCCGGCCCCCCTCTTCGCGCCGCTCCTGTCTGCGGAAGCGGTTCAGGTTGACGGCGTTCGAAGCCATTGGGGGCGACGCCGATGTCAGGACCCACCGAAGAACGCTCAAGTCGTTCTTCGGCGCGTCCTTACCGCCGGCTGGCGCTGGCTCGCTCGCCTCGGGCGGTCTGCAGGTTGTTCAGCCCCGCCCCCAGCGTGAGCAGCCCCACGAACGACCAGACGACCATTCCGGCGCCGAGACCGACCTTGTAGCCCGCGACGCCGGCCTCTGCCCCGGTCGTGGCCAGTCGCGTCAGGGTGAGGCTGTGAAAGACGCCACAGACGAGGCCCCCGTCGGCGAAGGAGTGCTCGTAGTGGACCAGGAAGTACGCATGCGCGGCCACGAACGCGAGCAGCGCTCCCCCGCCGACGATTCCCGCGATGCCCGACCGACGGAGGTTGCGCCGCGCGGTCGCGCCCGCGACGAGCGCGAGGGTTCCGGCGCACAGCAACAGGCCGCAGACGAAGGCGAGATAGGGGAGCAGCCAGTCGGCGTAGCCCTCGACCACGGCGCCGCGAGCCGCCACCGGGAACACCTCGACCAGCCGATAGCCCGCCAGCAGCGCGACATAGCCGCCCACGACGAAGAACAGGGTCCTGCTGTTTGCCTCGTCGGCCTCGGTCTGCGCGGCTCTGGTTGTATCGGTCTCGCCCATGGACGACTGTCGCACGCCCACCGTCGCGGGAGCCAGCGAGCCGCTCAAGGCGCGGCGCCCGACTGAAGAGTTCGATGCCAGCGACCGGCGGCCACGTTTGCAGTGGATAAGGCGTCCAAAGCGGCACCCTCCCCGGCACGGATCCGCGCGGGGGGACAGAACGCTCGTGTATGCGAAGCACGCATCGCAGCCCGATGGTCGGCGAGTCATCGAGTGCGCCAATGCATCCGGCGGAGAGCTCGCTGACGTAGACCTCGACCGGCGTGAGGAGGCGGTACCAGGCGGAGAGTTCGCTGTAGAGCAGCGGCATCGGGTCCGTGTATCCGCGGCGACCCCGCCGATCTACAGCCCTCGCGACTCCTCCGGCCGGAGCCCGATTCGCCCGTCGAGCGCCGCGTCGAGGATCGCGACGATGCGCGCCCGGTCGTGCGGCAACCGACCGCCCAGCGGCAGATGGTTCGACGCGTGGTTCGTCCGAAACACCGCGTCCGTGGGCCGCGCTCGGCCACGAAGGTGCGCAGCTCCCGCAGCAGCGCCGGCACCGCCGGCAGCTCGAAGCGCCCCCGCCCGACGAGCGTCGCGAGCGGCGTCCCGGGCACCACCGTCAGTGTCAGCGCCGAGAGGTACTCCGGGTCCATCGCGGTCGCGAGCCCGGCCGAGGCCAGCGCGTGCTCGTCGCTGCGCTCGACCCCCCCAGCGCCCAGCAGGAAGATCACCGACAGCGCCATCCCCGCGCGCTTCGCCCGCCTCGCGGCCTCGACGTGCTCAGCGTGGTCCTGCCCCTTGGCGATGCGCTTGAGCGTCACGTCGTCGCCCGACCCGGGCCCGACGTAGAGCAGCGAGAGCCCCTCCGCGCGCAGCGTCGCGAGCTCCTCGTCGGTCTTCCCGATCACGTTGCGCGCCATCGCGTAGCGCGACACCCGCCGCAGCGACGGGAACGCCGCCCCGCACGCCGCCAGGATCGCCCGCCAGTGCGCGAGCGGCAGCACCAGCGCGTCGCCGTCGGCCACGACGACCTTCTCGACGCTACGACCGTAGCGCCGCCCCGCGGCCTCCACGTCGGCGAGCGTCTCGGCGAGGTCGCGCACGCGGAAGGTCTTCTCCCGGTACATGTCGCAGTAGACGCAGTGGTTCCAGGAGCAGCCGATGGGGGCCTGGAGGATGTACGCGTCGGCCTCGCTGGGCGGCCGGTAGAGCTACGCCCTCGTAGCGCACGGGAGTGCTCAGTCGACGAGGCGGTTGTTGGTCACCGCGACCACCGCAGACCCCCCGTAGGCGTTGACGTAGACGAGGTCGAGGTCGCCGTCCCCGTCGACGTCGTAGGGGAAGGCCCCGCGCGGGATCTGCAGTCGCAGCAGCCGCGTGGCCCCGCGCGCGTCGACCCGGTAGATGGAGGTCGCGAGCTGGTTGTCGGCCGCGAGCACCTCCAATCGGCCGTCGTTGTCGAAGTCCGCGAGGGTGAGCTCCACCACCGTGTCGATGGGGCCGAGCACTTCGCGCGCGAAGACCCCCGTGCCGTTGTTGCGCAGCAGCTCCAGCTGCGAGGCGCGGTGGTTGGCGATGACGATGTCGAGGTCGCCGTCGCCGTCGACGTCGCCCGGCTTCGGGTACCAGACCTCGTCGCCGCTCGCGCCCGTGAACACCTGACCCGCCGCGAGCCGCCGCGCCGCGTCGCCGTTGAACACCGTCATCGCGTGCGCGCTGTTGTCGATCACGAAGGCGTCGACGGAGCCGTCGCGGTTCCAGTCGCCGGCGGCGAGGTAGCCGACGTCGCCGCGGAAGGCGCTGGTCACGGTGGGGCCGAAGTCGCCGGCACCCGTCGCGAGCGCGACGCCGAGCCCGCCCGCGGTCGAGAACACCAGGTCGGGCAGCGCGTCGCCGTCGACCCGCACGAAGACCCGGCTGTACATGGTCACGTTGGAGCGGTGCTCGGCGCCGAAGGTGCAGCCGCCCATCCCGGGCCACACGGAGAGCACGCCCGCAGCCGAGGAGAACACGTCGGGGCGGCCGTCGCCGGTGACGTCCGCGACGCCGCGGTAGAGGGTCGCGCCGGGTCCCGCGCAGGCGCTCCGCGCGCCGAGTCGCCGGTCGGACTGGAAGCGCCAGCGGTCGATGGTGGCGCCCGCCCGCGGGACGACGAGGCTGAGCGGGCCGGCGCCGTCGAGCGCCGCGATCTGCTGGTTGCGGCTGCTCTCCGGGGCGAAGGCGCTGAGCTCGGGCGCGCGGAGCCGCCGTCCGCCGCGGTTGTAGGCGACGAAGCGCCCGTCGAGGACGACGTCGTTGCGGCCGTCGCCGTCGGCGTCGGTGATGACCGGGAGGCGGCTGTTGGGGCGGGTGTTCTCGTAGTCGCGGCGGTCGGGGAAGAGGCCCGCGCCGTCGCCGTAGAGGAGCTGCAGGAGGTCGTCGCTGGTGGTGGCGATGGGCTCGCCGATGACGACGAGGTCGGTGTGGCGGTCGCCGTCGAGGTCGCCCGCGGCGAGCTGCACCGCGCGCGGGACGGGGTACGCCGCGACGCGGTCGAGGGCCCCGGTGGCGCGGCCGAGCAGCACCGTGACCTGGGCGTTGTCGGCGACGACGAGGTCGTCGCGCGCGTCGTCGTCGAGACGCGCGACGAGCATGCGCGCGGGCTGGGTGCAGCCGGCGCAGGTGGCGGGGAGGCCCGCGGCGAAGCGCCCGCCGCCGAGGCCGCGGTAGACGGTGGTGCCGTTGGCGAGGTCGGGCGCGCCGTCGCCGTCGAAGTCGCCGACGGCGGTGGGCGCGTCGCCGAGCGCGAGCGCGGTCGGAACCCGCGTGAAGTCACCGGCCGCCGTGCGGAGGTAGACGACGGGCGGGCGGAGCGACGAGTCGACGAGGTCGGCGCGGCCGTCGCGGTCGAAGTCGGCGATCAATCGCGCGGTGAAGGCGAGGGGCTCGATCGGCGCGAAGGTGCCGTCGCCGCGGCCGCGCGCGATGTACGAGTTGGGCGTCGAGGCGGACTGCACGCGGACGAGCACGTCGACGCGGCGGTCGCCGTCGAAGTCGGCGTAGTCGAGCGCGGCGGAGTAGCCGGTGACGGTGAAGCTGCCGGCCGGGGCGAAGTCGGCGCCCGGCCGCGCGACGGCGAAGGTGATGCGCACCGATCCGACGGGATTGAAGGTGTCGACGAGCACCGCCTCGCGGAGCCCGTCGCCGGTGAGGTCGGCCGCGACGGAGTACGAGGTGCCGAGGCGGGTCCACTCCTCCGGGGCGTCAAACGCGAGGCGGCCGGTGACGACGACCGCGTCGACGGGCGCGGGGGCGTCGACGGGGGCCGGCGCGTCGACGGGCGCGGGGACGTCGGGGCGGTCGGTGGCGGGCGC
>JAQBQI010000607.1 GCA_028287085.1 Myxococcaceae bacterium | reverse complement strand
ATCGCGCACGTCGACATCGCGCCGCAGAATCACAGGCACGCGGAAACCTGATCACCACGACAAGGAATCGATTTCAAAGAGGTTTCGGGAGATGTGTCCCGAAGTGAACCATGAATGGAGAGGGCTCCAGGAAACGCTCGCGTTTCAGCACGACCTGCCCGGGTGAGAGGAAGCCCTCTCCATTCATGGAGAGGGCGGCGCGGCAGCGCGGGTGAGGTCACACCAGCAGCCGCCAGCAGCGGTGCACCGTCTTGTTGCGGAAGTCCTCCGGCACGGTCTCCGCGGTGATTTCCTCGCAGGCCCGCACGTGCAGCCCGTCGAGCGCCGGAACCAGCCGCTGGTGGTGCGCCGCGAAGTACAGCACCGCGCCGGGCGCCATCACCCGCAGCGCCTCGTCGAGCAGCGCGCGGTGGTCGCGGGCGAGGTCCATCTCGTCGCCGTCGCCCGACGGGGTCGCGGCCACGTAGGAGGGCGCGTCGATCACCGCGAGGTCCCACGCGCGGCGCTTGTTGCGCGACTCCGCGACGAACCTCCGCACGTCCGCCCGCACCGTGCGGTGCTCGGCGCGGTCGACCCCGTTGCGCACGAGGTTCTGCCGCGCGCGGGTCAGCGCCTTGCCCGACAGGTCGACCGTGTCGCTCGACGCCGCGCCGCCCAGGGCCGCCGCGACGGTGAAGGTCCCGGTGCCGCCGTAGAGCGCGAGCATTCGCTTGCCCGACGCCTCGGCGCGCACCCGCTGGCGCAACTCGCGCAGGTCGGTGGCCAGGCCCGTGTCGTCGTCGTCGAGGCTCACCTCGAAGAGCATCCCGTGCTCGCGCACCTCGACCCGCGCGCCGTCGCCCTCGGTCTTCATGCGCGCCCAGCGGTCGCGGCTGTGCACCCGGTCGCGCGCGACGTTGAACGCCTTCGCCACCCCGTCGCCCAGCGCGTCGAGGTAGCCCGGAACCACCGCCGTCTGCTCGCGCGCGTACTCGCCCACCACGAGGTGTCCTTCGTACCAGTCGACCACCGCGCGCACCTCGGGGATGTCCCGGTCGTAGAGCCGGTAGGCCCCGACGGCCTTCGCTTCCATCTTCTTCGCGAGCACCCGGTGGTTCTTCTTCGCCCGGTTGCCCAGCATCTCGGCGTGACGGCGCACGTCCTCCGGTCCCAGCATCGTCGCTCCCTTTTCGCCTACGGCTCCGACGCCGAACGAACCACCCGCACCCGCCGCCGCGCCGCCTCGAGCACCGGGACCATCGCCCGCTGCGCCTCGACGTCGTCGACGATCACCACCTCGTCGAGCTCGTCGCTCTCGGCGAGGCTCTGGAGAAACCACCGCATCGCCTCGCCCGCCCCGACGCGCCCCGCGCCGCGCCCCGGCAGCGACAGCGCCACCGAGCGCAGCCGCAGGCCCGCGAGGGTCATCAGGAGACGCGCCGTCACGCGCTCGGCCGCCGCCGCGTCGAAGTCCGCCGCCTCGCCCTCACCAAACAAGATGATCTTCTCGAAGGGCAGCCGCGGCCGCCCCGGGACCATCGTGACCTCGTCGGCCGCGCCCGTGACGCGACCGCCCACGAGGATGCGCGAGAGCGCGCCGCAGAGGCGCCAGTCGCAGAGGCCGGCGGTTCCCTTGAGCGGGCGCTCGTCGGCGAAGAAGGGGAGGGCGAGCACCTCCATGCGCAGCAGGTCGATGCGCGCGAGGTCGAGCGGGACGAAGCGAACCTCCATGGGGGGTCAGCTCACCCGCGAGACGTGCATCCGCGGCGCGGGGAGGACCCGACCACGTCCGCAGTCCCCGTCCTCGCCCGACGGGCCGCACCCGACTACGCCGGCAGTCCCCGTCCTCGCCCGACGGGCCGCACCCGACCACGCCCGCAGTCCCCGGTCTCGCCCGAAGGGACGCGCCCGACCACGTCGGCAGCCCCCGGCCTCGTCGCGGTCATCTGGTTGGGGGAGGGGGTCGCCCATGTGCGGCACCCTACCGCGGCGACCGTGGCGGCGGGTAGCTCGTCGCGCGAGCCGTACTCCCGCCCTCACGCCGCCAGCGCGGGCAGCGGTGCGCGACGGAGCGGTGGCGGTCCTACGATGGCTTCTTCACTGGCTCGGTGACCGGCGTCTCCGCCCCGCCCGCCGCCTGGCGTCGTCCCGACCAGAGCGACGGCGCGTAGGCCTCCCACCCGCCGGGCATCGCCCAGAAGGCGAACGACGCGTACCGCTGCACCACGTCGTAGTCGCGCGCGAGCAGCGTGAAAATGCGCGCACGACGGCGTATCACCGGGGTCGACACGGTGTGAAGGCGAATCTGGTCGCGCGGGACGGGACGAGCAGGCCCGCGGAAGAAGGGCGGACCTTCGCGGACGACTGGACGTCGTCGGGGTGAAGGTCGCGAGCTTCGGGTCGGGGAGTGGGAGTCGCCGGGGCGAAGGTCGCGAGCTTCGCCCGGAGGGGAGCAACCGCCCACGCCCGCAGGTGACGGCCTCGCCCGGAGGGATGTGACCGCCCACGCCCGCAAACGCCGGCCTCGCCCGGAGGGGAGCCACCGCCCACGCCCGCAGTCACCGGCCTCGCCCGGAGGGGAGCCACCGCCAACGTTCGCAGACGCCGGCCTCGTCCGGAGGGGAGCCACCGCCAACGTTCGCAGACGCCGGCCTCGCCCGGAGGGACGCAACCACCAACGTTCGCGCGACACCGGCGACTGCGGGTGT
>JAQBQI010000596.1 GCA_028287085.1 Myxococcaceae bacterium | reverse complement strand
GCGACACCGACTGCGACGGCGCGCCCGACACGGGCTGCGGGTGCACGCGCGGGGCGACGCGGAGCTGCTACACGGGCGCGGCGGGCACGGCGGGGCGCGGGCTCTGCCGCAACGGGACGCAGACCTGCGTGCCGACGACGAGCGGCGGCGGCACGGTGTGGGGCGCGTGCGCGGGCGAGGTGGTGCCCGCGGCCGACGTCTGCAACGGCATGGACCGCGACTGCGACGGCAACCCCAACACCGGCTGCGCGTGCACCATCGACGCGGTCGAGGTCTGCTACACGGGCCCCGCGGGCACCTCGAACGTCGGGCAGTGCCGGCCCGGGTCGCGGCGGTGCAACGCGGTGATCCGCCCCGACGGGACGCTGAGCTCGGTGTGGGGCGCGTGCCTCGCGCAGGTGCCGCCCGCCGCCGCGGAGGTGTGCGGCAACGCGATCGACGACAACTGCAACGGCATGGTCGACGAGGGCTGCACGCCGGGCTGCGCGGCGGGGACGATACGCTGCGGCGACCGCTGCATCGACGTGCGCAGCGACCCGGCGAACTGCGGGGCTTGCAACAACGTCTGCCCGGCGGGCCAGGCCTGCGCCAACGGGGTCTGCGTCGGCAACGGGCTCCTGCGCGTGACCATGGTGTGGGACCGCGCGGGCGACATGGACCTCCACGTGGTGCCGCCGTGCGGGCAGGAGATCTCCTTCACGGCGACCAACCGCTGCGGCGGTCAGCTCGACCGCGACGACACCTCGGGCACCGGGCCCGAGAACGTCTTCTGGGCGGCGGCGCCGGCGAGCGGGCTGTACCTGGTGTGCGCCGTTCCGTACCGGCTGACGGGCGCGACCAACGTCACGGTGACGGTGACCCAGGGCACCACCATGCTGCGCAGCTGGCCGGTGGCGCGCGCGGCGAGCTCGGGCAACGCGCCCTGCTCGGCGGCGTCGCCCTACTTCGTCGGGATGTTCACGCTCTGACGGCGACCAGGGGGAGGGCGCCGAGGCCTCTATGCGGGTCACGGTCGTTCGGTTAGGGTCCGCCGCCTGACCATCATGACGAGCCCCAACGACCTCCTTCGCTCTTCCACTCCGACGGCGAGCAGCGCGCTGCTCACCGCCGCCCTCGGCGGCCTGCTCTGCTTCGCGACCTCGTGCACGCCCACCGAGGAGACCCCGACGGTCGACGCGGCCACGGGCACCGACTCGGGCGCGCAGCCCGACGCGGGCACCGCCGTCGACACCGGCGCGCGCGCCGACACCGGCACCGCCGTCGACGCCGGCGTTCGCGCCGACTCGGGCAACGCGACCGACACGGGCACTCAGACGGACACGGGCGCTGCGACCGACGCGGGCGGCGCGACCGACGCGGGCGGCGCGACCGACGCGGGCAGCGCGACCGACGCTGGCAGTGTGACCGACGCGGGCAGCGCGACCGACACCGGTACCGCGATCGACGCGGGCGGCGCGACCGACGCGGGCGGCGCGACCGACGCGACCGCGGCGGCCGACGTGATCAGGGTGCGCGACGCGGCCTGCGACGTGGCCGCCGACCGGGTGGTCAGCAGCCGCGACGCGGTGGCCGACCTCAGCCTCGAGAGCTTCACCGTGATGTGCAACGGGCTCGGGGGCTTCGTCGAGATCCACCCCCACTGCGGCGGGGCGAACACCTGCGGCGGCGTGTCGTACGACTCCGATCGCGACGAGATCTCCGAGCACAACTGCGCGGGCCTCAACACCTGCACCGGCTTCACCTGCGTCCTTCCCTGACGCGCTCAGCCCTCTAATCCCGACCAGAAGCCCCGCTCGACGCTGCGCCCGAGCCAGCGCCGCGCGTCGGCCGGCAGCGCCGCGCGCTCGGCGTCGGGGCACCGCGCCTCCAGGGCCGCCAGGGCGTCGCGCACGGTGCGCTCGCGCAGCAGCGCCAGCAGCTCGCCCTCGCGCGCTTCGAGGGCCAGGTGGCGGATGCCCGCGGTCTCGCGCACGAGCGCCCACCAGCGCGCGTGCGGCAGGGGCGGCGGCAGCGCGACGGCCGACTCGCCGCGGTCGTGGGCGAGGGCGCGCTTGAGCTCGAGCAGCGGCCAACGCTCGGAGACGACCGCGACGGCGGGGGAGGGGACGAGGCGCGCGTCGAGCAGGCGGGCGGCGTCGGCGGCGGTGGGCCGGAAGGCCGCGGTGGCGGGCGCGCGGAAGAGGGCGCGCCAGGCGGCGTCGAGGCGCGCGGACTCGACGAGCGCGTCGTGGGAAGGGTCGTCGGCGAGGGCGGCGGCGAGGTAGTCGTCGAAGCCGTCGGGGGCGCGGTCGATGTCCCAGTGGCGCGGCGGGTGCGCGAGGAGGAAGGCGGCGCTGTGCCCGTTGAAGTGCCAGTGGCCGAGCAGCCGCGCCGTCAGGGGGTAGGCCGTCTGCATCACCCCGAAGAGGCGAAACCAGTACTGCCGGTTGTAGACCGCGAGGCGCTCGGCGGCGGGGGCGCGCGGCCCGTCGAGGGCCTCGCCGAGGGCGCCGCGGTCGTAGCGGGCGGGGTCGGCGCGCAGGGTGCCGGAGCCTCGGTCGAGGGGCGCGCGCAGCACCGCGCCGAAGCGGCGCTGGAAGTCGGCGAGCCACGCCGGGGCGTCGCTCACGGTCGGGCCTCGCGGGCTTTCGCGAGCTCGGCGAGGAGCTCGGGCATCGCGGGGATGCGGTCGTCCCACTCGAGCAGCGTCGGGAAGGGACCGCCCCGGCGCCAGGCGTCGGCGTAGAGCGCCCAGACCGGGTCGGGCACGGGGTGGTCGTGGGTGTCGACGAGGGTGCCGTCGGGCTCGCGGGTGTGACCGGCGACGTGCACCTGGAGCACCCGCGCGTAGTCGACGGCGGCGAGGTAGTCGGCCGGGTCGAAGCCGTGGTTCTGGCTGGAGACGTAGACGTTGTTGACGTCGAGCATGAACCAGCAGCCCGCCTCGCGGACGACGGCCGCGTAGAAGTCCCACTCGGTCATCGTCGAGCGCGCGAAGCCCACGTAGCTGGAGAGGTTCTCGAGGCCGAAGGGGCGGCCGAGGCGGCGCTGCACGGCGTACGCGCGCTCGGCCGCGAGCTCGACGAGCTCGGGCACGTAGGGCGCCGGGAGCAGGTCGTGGTGCGAGGCGCCGTGCGCGCCGGTCCAGCAGAGGTGGTCGGTGACGAAGGGGGCGTCGACGCGGTCGGCGAGGCGGCAGAGCGCGTCGAGGTAGGCGGCGTCGAGGGGGGCGTGGCCGAGCAGGTTGAGCCCGACGCCGTGCAGCACCACGGGGTAGCGCGCGCGCACCGCGTCGAGGCGGGCGCGCGGCGGGAGCGCCGGGCCGAGGAAGTTCTCGCTGATGACCTCGAAGTAGTCGACCGCGGGCCAGTGCTCGAAGAGGTAGGGGTAGTGCGGGACGCGCAGGCCGAGCCCGAGGGCGTCGCGCGCGATCGGTCGGTCGGTCACCGCGGCACCATAGCG
>JAQBQI010000588.1 GCA_028287085.1 Myxococcaceae bacterium | reverse complement strand
CGTGCGCGTCCCCGTCGCCGCCGCCGCCGTCGCGGAGGGGGTCGACGGCGGCCTCCACTACCGCGGCCCGCAGCCCCCCGCGGGCGAACCCAAGAACGACTGAGTACAACCCCAATGGCTTCGACGGTCGTGCTGTCCTTCCTCGACGCGCCGGTGGTCACCGGACCGGCGCGCGGTCTCATCCACCTCGGCCGCGCGCTGCCGCCCGACGTGCGGCTCCACGTGGCGATCCTCCGCGGCAAGGGGGCCGGGCCCGTGCCGCGGCTCGACGAGCTGTCGGGCGGCGCGGTCACCGTGCACGAGATCCAGGAGCGCGGGGCCTACGACCCCGGCATCGTGGCGCGCGCGGCCGCCATCGCGTGGCGCGTCGACGCGCGCGTGGTGCAGAGCCACTCGTACAAGCCGCACCTCATCGCGATGGCCGTGCGCGCCGTGAAGCGCGTGCCCTGGGTCGGCCACCACCACGGGTGGACCGCCGAGAACGACAAGGTGAAGCGCTACCACCGCATCGACGCGTGGTCGCTCCCGCGGGCGAACCGGGTGGTGGCCGTGGCCAACAGCGCGCGCGACATCGTGGTGCACGAGGGGGTCGCGCCGGAGAAGGTCGTGGTGATCCCCAACGCGGTCGACGCGCGGGACATCTCGACGCCGCTCAGCCGCGACGAGGCGAGGGCCGCGCTGGGCATTCCGGCGGGCGACTTCGTGGCCGCGGTGGTGGGGCGCCTCTCGCACGAGAAGGGGCAGGACCTCGCGCTGCGCGCGCTCGCCTCGGCGCGGGCCCAGGGCGCCGACGTGACCTTCGCGCTGGCCGGCGACGGGCCCGACCGCGAGATGCTCGAGGGCCTCGCGAAGGAGCTGGGGCTCGGGCTTGCGGTGAGGTTCCTCGGGCACCAGAAGCAGGTCGGCGTGGTCTACAAGGCGTGCGACATGCTGGTGATGCCTTCGCGCTCCGAGGCGATGCCCAACGCGCTGCTCGAGGCGATGACGCTCGGGCTGCCGGTCGTGGCGACGCGCGTCGGCGGCGTGCCCGAGGTCGCCGACGACGGCGAGATGGCGTGGATCGTCGAGCCCGAGTCGGCCGACGCCCTGGCGCGCGCGGTGGTCGACTGCGTGGCGCGCCCCGACGAGCGCGCGCGGCGCGTGGCCCAGGCGCGGGCCCGCACGACCGAGCGGCACGACCCGGCCCGGCGGGCCGAGAGATACCTGTCCCTGTATGCCGCGCTCGGGGTCCGTTGAGGGCAACGGCCGCGGGCGGCGTGAGGAGCGAGCGATGGACGCGCGACGGCTGGTGAAGAGGGTGGCCCTGGCCGCGGCGCAGGGCGCCGTGCTGCCGGTGGTGGTGGCGTTCCGGGCGGAGACGCGCGGGGCCGACGAGCACCGGCTGCGCACGCTCTTCGCGGGCTACTCGCAGGCGCTCGCGATGGTGCCCGGGCTCAGCGGCCAGCTGGTGCGCCGGGCCTTCTACGGGGCGGTGCTGGCCGAGTGCCACCCCGACACGTGCATCCAGTGGGGCACGACCTTCTCGACGCCCGACGCGGTGGTCTCGAAGGGCGTGTACATCGGCGCCAACTGCAGCATCGGGCGCGCGGTGCTCAACGAGCACGTCACCCTCGGCTCGAACGTGCACGTGCTCTCGGGCAAGAACCAGCACGGCATCGACGACCCCGACGCGCCCGTGCAGGAGCAGCCGGGCCGCTTCGACCAGATCCGCATCGGGCGCAATACCTGGCTCGGTAACGGCGCGATCGTGCTGGCCGACGTGGGCGACCGCTGCGTGGTGGCGGCCGGCGCGGTGGTCATCGACGCGGTGCCCGACGACAGCGTGGTGGGGGGCAACCCCGCGCGCATCCTGCGGCGGCGCGACCCGGTGACCAAGGCGTGGGTGCGGCCGTCATGAAGGTGCTCGCGATCACCCACCGCACGCCCTTCCCCCCCGACAAGGGCGACAAGATCCGCACGCACCACCTGCTCACGCGCCTCGCGAAGCGCTGCGAGGTGCACCTCATGGCCTTCGCCGAGCCGCCCTCCGACCTCGCCCACACCGCGCGGCTGCGGCGGCACTTCGCCTCGGTGACGCTGGTGCCGCTCGACATGCGCTGGCAGCGGGTCAAGGCGCTGCCGTGGCTGCTCGGGTGGCGGCCGATGACGCTGCCGGTCTTCGGCAGCGCGCGCCTCGAGGCCGCGGTCGACCGGGCGGTGCGCGAGATCAACCCCGACGCCATCCTCGCCGAGAGCAGCTCGATGGCGCCCTACGCGCTGCGCCACCCCGAGGTGCCGCTGGTGATGGACTTCGTCGACGTCGACTCGGCGAAGTGGCGCGCCTACGCCGACGAGGCGAAGTTTCCGATGCGCTCGGTGTACCGCCGCGAGGCCGCCACGCTGCGCGAGTACGAGCGCGAGGTGGCGCGGCGCGCGGTGATCTCCACCGTGACGGCCGACCGCGAGAAGGTGCTGCTCGCGGCCATCGCGCCGGGCTGCGACGCGCGCACGCTCGCCAACGGCGTCGACACCGACTACTTCGCCCCCGCGGCGGCCCCCGCGGCCGACGCCTCGGCCGTCTTCTTCGGCGCGATGGACTACCACGCCAACGTCGAGGCCGCGGTCTTCCTGGTGCGCGAGGTGATGCCGCGGGTGCGCGCGCGCTACCCGGGGTTTCGCGTCGTCATCGCGGGCTCGCGGCCGACCGCCGAGGTGCGCGCGCTCGCCGCCGTCGACGGCGTCACCGTGACCGGCTACGTCGACGACATCCGCGGGCACGTGACGGGCTGCGCGGTGTGCGTGATCCCGCTGCGCGTCGCGCGCGGCGTGCAGAACAAGGTGCTCGAGGCGATGGCCATGGGCGTGCCGGTGGTGTGCTCGCCCGCGGCGGCCGAGGGCATCGAGGCCGAGGCGGGCACGCAGCTGCTGGTGGCGCCCTTCGGCGAGCAGGGCGCGCCGATGGCCGAGGCGGTGCTCGCGCTGCTGCACGACCGGGCGCGGGGGCAGGCCATCGCGGCGGCGGCGCGACAGCGGGTCGAGGCGCGCTACGGCTGGGAGCCGCGCAGCGACGAGCTGCTCGGCATGCTCACCGAGGCGAGCGCGCGGCGCGTCCGGCGGGCGTGACCCGGCGGGGCGCTGGGCGGCGCCGCTGCTCGGCGGGCTCGTGACGCTGCCGTTGCGTTGAGGCCACACGCACCACAGGTGCGCTGCGACTGGGGCACAAATGAGCGGGGGCGGCGCGGCGCGCGATCGTCGAAAACGACGGTAGAACAAGCGTATTCGTCGATGGTCCGGGCGCTGCAAAGGGGGGGCAGCGGTCGCTACGATGGCGACCCGAAAAGACCCCACCGAAGGAGGCGACCCATGGTTGCTGGAACGAACACGAATCCGAACATGGTGACCGGGCTGTTTCGCAACCGCCAGGACGCCGAGCTGGCCTACGGCGCGCTCGAACGGCGCGGCTACACGCGCGACGACGTGAACCTGATGATGACCGACGAGGCGCGGAAGCGGCACTTCGTCAGCGCCGACAGCGAGCTCGGCGACAAGGCCCTCGAGGGCGCGGGCGTGGGCTCGGCCATCGGCGGCACCGTCGGCGCGGTGGTCGCGGCCATCGCGGCCATCGGCACGAGCCTGGTGCTGCCGGGCCTCGGGCTGGTGGTGGCCGGTCCGCTCGCGGCGGCGCTCGCCGGGGCGGGCGC
>JAQBQI010000587.1 GCA_028287085.1 Myxococcaceae bacterium | reverse complement strand
CCGCGATGGGCGTGTGCGACGCGGCGGAGACCTGCGACGGGGTCGCGACGGCGTGTCCGGCGGACGGCTTCGCGGCGGCGACGACGACGTGCCGCGCGGCGGCGAACGGCTGCGACGTCGCCGAGCGCTGCACCGGGAGCGCGGCGACCTGCCCCGCCGACGTGGTGACGCGCGCGCCGACGACCGAGGTGTGCAACGGCGTCGACGACGACTGCGACGGCATGGTCGACGAGGTGCAGTGCATCGCCGACGCGGGACCGGCGGACGTCGGCGTCGCGGACGTGGGCGTGAGCGACGTGGGCGTTGCCGACGTGGGCGTTGCCGACGTGGGCGTGAGCGACGCGGGCGTGAGCGACGCGGGCGTCGCCGACGTGGGCATCGCGGACGTTGGAGTCAGGGATGCGGGCACCGTCGACGTGGGCGTCGCGGACGCGGGCATCGCCGACGCGGGAGCGGCGAGCGACGACACCGGCGAGATCACGGCGCCGCAGAGCGATGGCTGCGGGTGCGCGGTGCCCGGTCGAGGGGGAATGGGTGGGCGCTGGGCGCTCGCGCTGGCGGTGGCCCTCGCGCTGTCCTCGCGACGGCGCCGGCGCTGAGATGCACTCGCCTCGTACACATCTCGTCGGCGCGTTCGTGCTGGGAGAAAGAACCGCAAGGGCGCAAGGGTCGCAAGGGCCGGACGGATGCGTGGCAGGCTGAGGCGCTGAGATGCACCGCCGCGACTTCGTCCGCTCGCTGGTCGGCGCGTCGGTGCTCGCGGCGGCGCCGCGGTCCTTCGCGCAGTCGCCCATCGCCACCGTCGCCGTCGTCCCGCTCGGACCCTTCCCCCCGGCCTTCCTCGCCGAGATCGACGCCGGGCTGCGCGCCGAGCTCGGCGTCGCGGTGCTGCTGCTCCCGCCGTCGCCGCTGCCGCGCGCGGCGTGGTACCCGCCGCGCCGCCGCTACCGCGCCGAGCGGCTCATCGACTTCGTGCGACCGCTGGTGCGCCCGCCCGCCACGCGGGTGCTGGGCGTCACCGAGGTCGACATCTCCACCACCGCCCACGGCGTGAGCGACTGGGGCGTGCTCGGGCTCGGCGACCTCGGCGGCCTCGGCTGCGTCATCTCGACCTTCCGCTGCCGCATGAACACCCCCAGCGAGGCGCAGGTGCACTTCCGCATGGTGACCACCTGCATCCACGAGATCGGCCACACGCTGGGCCTCGAACACTGCCCCGACACCACCTGCCTCATGACCGACGCCCGCGGGCTCGTGCGCACCGTCGACCGCACCACCGGGCACCTCTGCGCCCGCTGCCGCGCGCGCCTCGGGCTGCGCTGATACGCGACGCCGCGGGCGATGACGCGAGGCCTCCGGAGGCGACGCGGCACGGTGGGAGCCGTGATTGGTAGCCTCCACACCCTGCCAATCACGGGTCGAGCCGTGATTGGTTGCCTCCACTGGCTGCCAGCCACGGGTCGAGCCGTGATTGGTTGCCTCCACACCCTGCCAGCCACGGGTCGAGCCGTGATCGGTAGCCTCCACACCCTGCCAATCACGGGTCGAGCCGTGATCGGTAGCCTCCTGGGGCGACGCGTCATCGCCCGCGCGTCGTCCGCGTCATGGTGCGTCGTCGACCTCGCGCTGCCCCGGCGCGCGTCTCCCCGGAAGTCCCGGTCGCGCACCCGTCGAGCCGTCGGAGCGCCCGAGAATTCCGCGGCAAGAAGGCCGTCGTTGACAAGCCGCGACCTTCGGGGCGACACCCTCGGCGCTCGCTGGAGGTACACGTCCTTGAAGCTGTCGAACCGTTCCGTCTTCGCCGCGCTGGCTCTCGCCGCGCTGCCGCTGGCCTGCTCGTCGGCGCGCACGCGCCCCAACACGGCGGGCAACGCGTCGGGCCCGGTGCGGGTCTTCACCGACTCGGACTTCATCAACGACGTCGCCAGCGCGGAGGGCTCCGTCTACGTCGCCACCGAGCGCGGGCTGCTCAAGTACCCCGCCACCGGCGGCACACCCACGCGCCTCACCACCCGCGACGGCCTGCCCTCCGACCGCCTGCTCGCCGTCGCCGCCAGCGACGACGGCAGCGCCGTCTGGGTGGCCACCGCGCAGGGCGTCGTGCGCGCCGGGGCGACCGGGCCCTTCGCGGTCGCCGGGCACCCGCAGGCGCAGCCCGACGTGGGCCGCCCGACGGCGCTGCTCACCACCGCCGACGGGGTCATCCTCGGCGGCGATCACGGCCTCGCACGCTTCGACGGAACCTCCTGGTCGAAGCTCTCCGACCGCTACCAGGTCACCGAGCTCGCCCGCGGCGCCGACGACCGCGTGATCGTCGCCACCGCGCAGACCGGGCTGCTGGTGCTCACCGCCGACCTCACGGCCCTCGACGAGCACAACGCCGCGTCGGGCATCCCCGAGCAGCTCATCCGCAGCGTGGTGTCGCTCCCCGGCGGCAAGATCTGGGCGCTGGTGCAGGGCCCCACGGGCATGCAGCTCGCCCACTTCGATGGAACCCGCTGGTTCGGCTACACCACCGGCGAGGTCGCGCGCGCGACGTGGCTCGCGGTGGTTCCGTCGGCGATGGGCGTCGCGCTCGTCACGCAGGGCGGGCTCTTCGACATCGTGCTCGACCGCGGCGAAGACCTCCTCCCCCTCGGGGCCTCGCCCCCCGGCGGCATCGGCCACATCGAGCTGCACCCCAGCGTC
>JAQBQI010000580.1 GCA_028287085.1 Myxococcaceae bacterium | reverse complement strand
CCGCCCGCCCGCCGAGCTGCGCGCGCTCGCCGAGGCGCTGCTCGCGGCCCTCGCCGCCGCGGGTTTACCCGACGGGGTAAAAGCCTCCCTCCGCCCGACCGAGGCCCGCGTCGGCGGCGGAACCCTCCCCCTCGAGGCCCTCCCCTCCTGGGCGGTGCGCGTCGACGGGGTGGCACCCGACCCCCTCGCGGCCGCCCTGCGGGGGGGGGCGCCCGCCGTCGTGGGCCGGGTCCTCGACGGGGCTTTACACCTTGACGTAAGGTCGGTGCTGCCGGGGGAGGTCGACGACCTCGCCGCGGCGGTCGCGGCGGCGTCGCACAAGTCGGTGGCGACGCCCGCGCGGCCGGAGCAGGCTACGGGGGCTTAGCGCGTCCGCCGTGGCCAGCGTAGCGTCGGGCGGCGCGTTCGATCAGGCGAATCCTTCTCCGAGGTGTTCATGAGCCAGTCGTCCCGGGAGCTGTCGGCGCAGGTGCTGGTGGTCAACCGCAACCTGCAGGCGGTGCACATCACCACCGCGCGTCGGGCCTTCGTGCTGATGTTCACCGACGTCGCGCGCGCCCTCGACCCCTCGTGGGTCGCCCACGATTTCGAGTCGTGGGCCACCCTCGCGCCCGCCAGCGAGGGGCCCACCGTGGGCACCAGCCGCGGGCCGATCCTCATCCCCCGCGTGGTGCAGCTCGTGACCTACGACCGCATGCCGCGCACCACCATCCGGCTCACGCGCCGCAACATCTTCCTGCGCGACGGGTACACCTGCCAGTACTGCGCGCGCCGCGGCACGCCCCGCGACCTCAACCTCGACCACGTCATGCCCCGCTCGCGCGGCGGCCCGATGACCTGGGAGAACGTCGTGTGCTCGTGCCGGGTGTGCAACCTGAAGAAGGGCGGGCGCACGCCCCCCGAGGCCAACATGCGCCTGCTCCGCCGGCCCGTGCGGCCGCGCTGGTCGCCGGTGCTCGCGCTCGCGTTCTCGCCCGGCCGCCCGCCGGAGTGGGAGCCCTTCCTCGCCAGCCTCCCCGGCGCCCGCGAGCTGCAGACCCTCTGGGATCAAGGGGTCGCCAGCGCCGCCGACGGCATGGCCGAGAGTGCGTAGCGGGCTTCGCGCGCGCCGCCACCCGCGGCACGCATCGACGTCACACTTGTCCCTGATTTGCACGAGCCCACATCCAGGCTGCATCCTTCGCGTCGATGTCAGACGCACCTGTCTACCGGGCCGACGACCGCTCCCTCCTGCTGCCGTTCTACAAGCGGTGGCTGATCGAGCCCACGCTCCCGTTCATCCCGGCGAAGGTGCACCCCAACACGATCACCCACTCGGGGCACCTGCTCTGTCTGGGGGCGGCGGCCCTGCTCATCGCCACGCACCCGCGGCGGGGCTGGGTCTTCTTCGCCGCCATGCTGCTGCTGCAGGCCTACAACTGGTGCGACAACGCCGACGGGGCGCACGCGCGGCGCACCCGGCAGTCGAGCGCGACGGGGGAGTTCCTCGACCACGGCCTCGACATGCTCAACACGACGTACATCGCGATGATGACCATCTACACGCTGGCGTCGTCGCACGAGTACACGGTCATGCTGGCCATCCTCATCCCCGGCGCCGCCGCGATGACCTGCTGGGAGCAGACCGAGACCGGCGTCTTCCGCATGGGCCTGCTCAACCAGATCGAGTCGGTCGCCGTGCTCTCCCTCACGATGGTCATCGCCGGCCTCTACGGCACCGACTCCTGGCACCAGGTGCACTTCGGCCCCGTCACCCTCTGGCAGGCGCTGCACCTCTGGCCCATCGCGACGATCCTCTTCGGCAAGGTGCGCGGCCTCCAGCGCGTCGCCTCGGTCGACCGCCCCATCGCCCCCGCGCTCGCCTTCCTCGCCGCCCAGGCCGCCATCGCCTTCGCCGGCGTGCGCGGCGACATCTCGCTCCTCTCCGCGGTCGCCCTCGCCACCGGCGTCAACCTGTACTTCGGCTCGCGCATGCTCTCGCTCCGCCTCCGCAGCGAGCGCTCGCCGGTCGACCCGATGTTCCTCGTCACGGCCGCCGTCATCGGGGCGATCCCCCTCCTGAAGCTCGCCGGCGTCAGCCTCGACCCCTCCCTCGTCATCGCGCTCCCGGCCGTCGTGGTGCTCGTGCTCGGGGTCTCGTCGATGCGCCACGTCCGCGCGGGCTTCGCCTGCCTCCAACGACTCGAGCCCTGAGCGCGACCTTGTCTCCCCCCTTCCCCTCCCTCCCCCCTCCCCCCGGCGCCTGGTGACCCGCGCCGCCCTCGTCCGCGGAATCCAGCTGATCGTCGCGCTCACCCTCGCGACCTTCGCCTTCCTGTTGTGGCGCGCCGTCACCGTGAAGCAGGCCGACCTCGCCGAGGGCCTGTCCACCCTGCACCCCGCGTGGCTCCTGGTCGCCGCCGTCTTCGCCCTCCAGGAGGGCGTCTGCGGCGGCACGCGCATGTTCGTCCTCGGCCGCGTGCTCTGCCCGCAGCTCACCTGGCGCACCGCGGTCGCGTCGGAGTTCGTGCTGATGTTCGTCGCGGGCGTCACCCCGGGGCAGCTCGGCGCCCCCGTCGCGCAGGTCGCCACCCTCGTCGAGGGCGGCATGCCCTTCGACGCCATCGCCACCGCCGAGCTCCTCACGGCCTTCTGCACCCTGCTCTTCTTCCTGCTCTCGGCCGCCGCGCTGCTCGTCCTGCGCACGCAGGGGCTGCTCGTCGTGCCCGGCGCCGCGGGCCTCGACTGGCTCGTCGGCATCTCCTCGGTGGTCTTCGGCAGCGCCCTCCTCGCCCTCATCCTCTGCGTGGTGCACCCGCCGCTGCTCAAGGGCGCCTTCCGCGTCGTCGGGTCGATCTTCTCCACGGGCTGGCACCCGCTGCGCCACGGCCTCGGCGGGGTGTCGTACTTCAAGTCGCTGCGCACCAACCCCACGCTCCAGCCGGGGGTGCTCGGCGAGCGGCTGCAGCGCGCGGTCGACCGCGTGCACGAGGGCTTCGGGGTCTACCTCCGGCGCGGCCGCTGGGCGGTGGCGCAGGCCTTCCTGCTCACCATCGCCTTCTTCTGGGCGCGCTTCTCGGTGGCCTTCTTCATCCTCAAGGGGCTCGGGCTCGGCACCACGCCCTCGCACTTCGTGGCCGCGGGGCCGCCCTTCGTGCAGATCATCACGGTGCAGTCGCTGCTCAACTTCGCGCTCTACCTGTCGCCCACGCCGGGCGCCTCGGGCATCGCCGAGGCGGGCTCGAACACCCTGATGTCCCCGTGGCTGCCGACCGCCTACGAGCTGCCCTACCTCGTGCTCTGGCGCGTGCTCGCGCTGTTCCTCTGCATGTTCGTCGGGGGGGCCTACGTCTTCCGCTACCTCGGCACCGACGTCCTCGAGCGCCGCGCGAAGGAGGCCGAGGAGGCCGAGCGCGCGATGCAGGGCGGGCTCCACCCCTCGCATCCACACACCCCATCGCAATCGTAGTAGGCGACGCCATGACCACTGAAAATACCACCCGCTCGACCGCCCCCGGACCGCGCACCTTCGAGGAGGTGCCCCCCTTCAACATCGAGAAGTTCATCCAGGCGTCGCGCCCGCTCGACCTCTCGGGCATCCGCATCGAAGACGCCGCCAAGTACCCGCTCACGCCGGGCGAGGTGCGCGTCATGCGGTACATGCAGGACACCGAGTTCTACACGGTGCATTACATGAAGGCGTTGATGGAGACGCACGCGCTGGCCGACAACGAGGCCCGCGCCTTCATGGTGTGCTGGGGCTACGAGGAGTGCTTCCACGGCCGCGTGCTGGCGCGCATCCAGGAGGTCTGCGGCCACGAGCCGTCGCGCCGCTCGATCGACGAGTTCGCGCGCCCCCGCAAGAGCACCGAGGTGCTGCAAGACTTCGGCGGCCGGCTGCTCTCCTTCCTCTCGAAGGACTTCCTCGCGACCCACATGACCTGGGGCGCCATCAACGAGCTCACGGCCATTCACGCGTACAGCCGCCTGGCCGAGCTGTCGGCGAACCCCATCCTCGACCAGGTGGCCCGCCGCATCGTGAAGGACGAGCGCCGCCACTTCGCGTTCTACTACCAGCAGGGCAAGCGGCGGTTGCAGCACTCGGCGCTGGCGCGGCGCATGGCGACGCTGTCGCTGAAGGCCCTGTGGGAGCCCGTCGGCGGCTCGATGGCGCCGACCGAAGACCGCGACTTCGTGGGGGCCTACCTCTTCGGCGACGAGGCCGGCCGGGCGCGCCTCGCGGAGACCGACGCGACCATCGCGAAGCTGCCGGGCATGGAGTGGTTCGACCTGGTGTCGAAGCACACCAACGAGGGCACGCGCCGCTGCGTCGCCGCCGGCACGCCGATGCACCGGCCCGAGCTGCGCCCGACCAACGACGCGGAGTGAGGGGCGCTCACAGCCGCGGGTCGATGGCTTCGCTCTCGAGCGCGAGCACTCCAAATACGCACTCGTGCACCCGCCGCAGCGGCTCCCGCGCGACGAAGCGCTCCAGCCCTTCGACCCCCAGCGCGAACTCCCGCAACGCCAGCGCCCGCTTGCCCGCCACCGCCCGCTCGCGCAGCCGCTCCAGGTTGCCCGGTAGCGTGTACTCCGCCCCGTAGATGATGCGCAGGTACTCCCGGCCGCGCGACTTCAGCGCCGGCTGCACGAGTCCCTTCTTCCCCTTCGCGACGAAATCGATCGGCTTCACCACCATGCCCTCACCCCCGCCCGCGGTGAGCGCCTCCCACCACGCCACCCCCTCGGCGCGGCTCGCCTCGTCGCCCAGCTCGATCACCCGGTGCGCCGTCGCGAACAACAATTCCCCCTCCCCCGCTTCGCACAGCCGGGCGATCGTCCCGAGGTGCCACAGGTGGTCCTGGTCGACGTGCACCGCCCCCTCGGTGGCCATCACATGGAAGGGCGCCAGTCGATAGTCGTCAATCCCGTTCACCGCCCAGCAGTAGCGCTGATACGACTCGACATAGCGATCGGCCAGCGCCGCCCGCGTGCGGAAGCGCTCCAGCAGCTCGCCCACCTCGCGGCCCGCGGCCAACGCCGTCTCCAGCACCGCCACCGACTCGCCCAGCGCCGCCCGCGAGGCCGAGCCCACCGCGGCGTACTGTTGTCGGATGAGCTCCTGCGCCTTCGCCGACCACGGCATCAGCTCGCAGTCGAGGCACACCCAGTCCGTGGCGAGCTCTTCCCACAAGCCCGCCGTGTCCATGGCAGTGCGCACCCGTTCGAGCAGCGCCGCCTCCAGCGCGCCGTCGTCGAAGAAGCGCCGCCCCGTGCGCGTGTAGCAGAGGCCCGCCTCGCCGGTCGTCACCCCGAAGCGCCGCGCCGCCGCCTCGGCGCTGCGGCACACGATCACCACCGCGCGCGACCCCATGTGCTTCTCTTCGCACACGACCCGGGCGACCCCCTCGCGCGCGAAATACTCGAAGGCCTCATTCGGGTGTTCGAGCATGCCCGCGACGGCGGAGGTCTCCGAGGGCGACATCGTCGGCGGCAGGTAGATCAGCCACTGCGGCGCCACCGCGAAGCGGCTCATCGCCTCGAGCGCGGCCGCGGCGTTCTCGGCCCGCACCGTCAGCGTCTTCATCAGCCGCGTGTGCAGCACCCGCTTGCCCGCCACGTCGGCCATGTCGAGCACGTCGTCGCTCGCGTGCTGCGCGCTGCGCTCGGGCCGCGCCGCCGCCAGCGGGCGCACCGGCGCGCAGTACTCCCGCAACGCCGCGAAGGAGACCGTCGCGCGCTCGGGGTAGCGCAGCGCCGTCAGGCTCCCGCCGTAGACGCAGCCGGTGTCGACGCAGATGGTGTTGTTCAGCCACTCGGGCTCCGGCACCGGCGTGTGCCCGTAGACCACCGTCGCCCGGCCCCGGTACTCCGCCGCCCAGTTGAAGCGCACCGGGAGTCCGTAGGAGTCGGTCTCCCCGGTGGTCTCTCCGTACAAGGCAAACTCCCGCACGCCGCCCGACCCGCGGCCCTGCATCGACTCCTTCAGGCCCGCGTGCGCCGTCACCAGCTTGCCGTCATCGAAGACGTAATGGGACACCAGCCCGTCGATGAAGGTCGCCGCGCGCCGCGCGAAGCCCTCGCCCGCCGCCTCCAGCTGCGACAGCGTCTCGGCGAGCCCGTGATTGACCTTCACGTCCTTGCCGCGGAGCTTCTTCAACAGCTTCGTCTCGTGGTTGCCCGGGACGCAGAGCGCGACCCCCGAGGCCACCATGTCCATCGCCAGCCGCAGCGTGTCGACGATCTTCGGACCGCGGTCGACGAGGTCGCCCAGGAAGACCACCCGCCGCCCCTCCGGGTGCGTCACCCGATAGGCGGGCTCGGTGTCGCCCTCGTCGCACTCGATCGCATAGCCCAGGAGTGCCAACAAGCCGGCGAGCTCATCGAAGCAGCCGTGCACGTCGCCGATCACGTCGAAGGGGCCGTGGTCGTGTCGGCGGTTGTTCCAGAGCGGCTGCCGCTCGACGACGGCGGCGTCGACGGCTTCTTCCGAGTCGAGCACGTAGACGTGGCGGAAGCCCTCGCGCTGCAAGCCCCGCAGCGACTGCTTCACCCGCAGCCGCTGGCTGCGCACCACGTGGGCGCCGAACTGCCGGTCGGCCCGCTCGCGGTTGCGCGCCTGGCAGACCTTCGCCGGCAGATTGAGCACGATCGCCACCGGCAGGCAGTGAAACTGCCGCGCCAGCGCGACCAGCGGCGCCCGCGAGGCCTGGTCGACGCTGGTCGCGTCGATGACCGTGAGCTTGCCGAGCCCGAGGCGCTGGCCCGCGATGAAGCGCACCAGGCTGAAGGCCTCTTCGGACACGTCGAGGTCGTTCTCGTCGTCGGAGACCATCCCCCGGCAGGTGTCCGAAGAGATCACCTCGGTGGGGCGGAAGTGCCGCCGCGCGAAGGTCGACTTGCCCGCGCCCGACGGCCCGATCAGCACCACCAGCGACAGGTCGGGGATCGCGAGCTTCATGCCGCCACCTCCGCGTCGACGCGCGAGAACACCGCCATCTGCGTCGGGGGGCCGAGCACCGCGTGCGCCGCCCCGACGGGCGCGAAGGACACCGCGTAGCCGAAGCGCGCCGCGACCCCGGCGGCCCACGCCTCGAACTCCGCGCGGGTCCACTCGAAGCGGTGGTCTTTGTGGCGAAAGCGGCCGGCGGGCAGGTCGGCGAAGGTCGCGTTGAACTCCGCGTTGGGCGTCGTCAGCACCACCGTCGGCGGGCGCGCGAACTCGAAGACCACCCGCTCCAACGCCGGCACGCGCGACGGGTCGAGGTGCTCGATGACCTCCACCAGCGCCGCCGCGTCGTAGCCCGCGAGGCGCGCGTCGCGGTAGGTCAACGACCCGTGCAGCAGCCCGATCCGCTCGCGCTGCCGCGGGCTCAGGCGCTCCAGGTGCAGCCGGTCGGCGGCGACCTCCAGCGCGCGGTGCGAGACGTCCACCCCCACCACCTTGTCGAATGAACGGTCTTCCAACAAAGCCCGCAGTAGCTTGCCCTCGCCGCAGCCGAGGTCGAGCACCCGCCGCGCGCCCGCCGCCTTGAGCGCCGCCACCACCGCCGCGCGCCGCTCGTCGTCGAGGCGCAGCGGCCTCTCCAGCGTCTTCTCCTCGCGGCCCTGCGCGACCTCGACCTCGTCGGGATCGTCGGGCGTCTCCTTCGCCGTCAGCCGGCCGAGGGCCTCGCGGGTGAGGCTCTTCTGGTGCTTCAGGTACCGCTGCGTGATGAGCTCGCGCTCGGGGTGATCGGGCAGCCACTCCCCGCCGTGGCGGACCAGCTTGTCGACCTCGTCGTCGCCCACCCAGTAGTGCTTCTCGTCGTCGAGCACCGGAATCAACACATAGAGGTGTGACAAGAGCTCGGACACCCGCTTCGTGGCCTCCAGCGTCACGCTGAAGTACCGCCCGGGGCCCCACTCCGGGTGCCGCGCGTCGAGCGGGTGCGGCTCGGCGGTGATTGCATATCCCAATGGCTCGAAGAGGCGCGACAGCAGCGCCGACCCGCCGCCGCACGCGACCACGGCGAGGTGGGCGCGCAGGGGCAGCGCCTCGTCGGGCAGCTCGGGGCGGTCGCGGCAGCGCCCCTGGAGCGCCGAGCCGAAGACCTGCGCGATGGCCACGCTCAGGAAGGACGACGCCGCGTAGGGGCGGTCGTTGACGTACTGCGCGAGCGAGCGGGCCTCACCCTTCTTGCGCACCAGCGCCACCGGGTCGACGTCGAGCACGAGGGCCGCGGTGCAGGCCTCGTCGCTGACCTCCGGGTAGAAGACCACCGCCTGCCCGAAGGCGAGCGCGAAGGACTGCACCCGCTCGGGCCGCTTGGCCAGCAGGTAGCTCAGGTCGCTCGCGGGGGCGCGGGTCGTACGCAGCGTGAACAGCATGGCGACCGCACGCTACCTCAGGGGGCCGAGGTCAGAAGCCGTCGAAGCGCTGCACGACGCGCGGGCCGCGGGCGATGAGCAGCTCGCCGCGGAAGTCGGCCTTCACGCGCCGCCAGGCGTCCTGGAAGACCTCGACCAGCGCCGCGGGGTAGCGGTTGGCGAGGGGCGTGTTCGGCGGAAGCGGCGGCGCCCGCGGGGTCATGTCGCTGGGCCCGAGGTGGTAGCGGCGCTCGACGAAGGCGAGCAGCTCGTCGAGGGAGTCGAAGCCGTAGATCACCATCACGTGGGTGGCGTCGCCCATCCAGTCCATGGCGTAGCTGCGCCACTCGACGGTGAGTCGGGCCGTGCCGTCGGTGACCGTGTGCAGCGTCACCTCCTCGACGAAGCCGGGGTAGCCCTCGGCCTCGCGCACCAGCACCCACGCGACGGCGCCGGTGCGGAGGTGGGCGTCGAGCGCCGCGCGGCCGGCGAAGGGCGCGGGCGCGTCGGCGCGGGCGTCGGGGCTCGCGGGGTCGATCCGCAGCGAGGCGACGAGGTCGACGCCGGTCGCGCGGTCCCACACGACGGTGTTGCCGCAGCGGAAGCGCTGCACCCGGTGCCACGGGATGTCCCCGTCGGGCACGAAGCTGGCGAAGGGGACCTCGATGATGCCGTGCTCGCGGTCGGCGTACCCGATGGCGAACCACCGGGCGTCGTAGCCTTCGTCCCAGTGGATGCGGTCGTAGATCTCCTTGCTGGTGCGCATCGGCGTGGCCCTCGGCCGCGATGCTAGCAGCCGCGCGCGCTCAACGATCGTGGCGCAGCATCGGGCGGCCCATGCGCGGCCGCGTGATGACGTGCGGCGGCGGCATCTGGCCCATCATCGGCCGGATGCCCCCTTGGATCTCCTGCATGGGCGGGTCGGCGTGGGTCGTCGGGGGCAGCGTCGGCGGCGTGGTCGTGGGAGCAGCGCTGATCCCGCCCTGCATGGCGGGCGGCACCGGGGCGCCCATGTGGGCGAAGGCCGCGGCCACGGCCCCGGCGGCCAGCGCGGTCACGGCCCCGGCGGCGGCGACGAGCTGCACCCGCTTGCGCCGCACGCCGACCGAGCAGTCGGCCGTGAGCACCGTGCCGTCGGCGCGGCGGTAGAAGCGCACGCAGAGGTCGCCCTCCTTCCCGCGCACCAGGGCCTCGGCGGCCTCGCGGGTCATCGAGGAGAGGTTGTAGACGTTCTTCTTGCAGCTGCCGCAGAAGCGGGCCTGCTCGTCGCCGGACATCTCGTCCCAGCGCGCGTGGCAGGGCGACGCGATGCGGATGTCTTCGAGCACCGGGAGCTTGCGCGGCGCGCGGGCGTGCAGCTCGCGGCGCAGCCGGTCGAGCTCGTCGTCGAGCTTCGGCATGCGGCGCAGGCTGTCCTCCAGGCGGGCGCGGTCGCGCGCGAAGGCGGCGCGCTCGCCCTCCAGCTGGGCGAGCCTGATCTCGAGGGCCTCGACGTCGTTGCGGTAGCTCATCGCGGGGTTGAACGTTCGACCCCGGGGAAGGCGTTGGGTGCGCGAAGATTATTTTCGCGCAGCCGGGGGATCAGCGCTTGAGCACCTTGAAGGCGTGGGTCCACTGGTTGCGCAGGAAGCCGGGCGCGCACCAGAGCTGGCAGAGCGGCTCGATCGCGCGGGCCCCTTCGACGCCGCCGATGTCCTCGGCGTCCCACCCGAACTGGTCGAGGATCGCCGTGACCTGCGCCTTCGCGTCGGCGTGATTGCCCGCGATGAACATCGTCGGGCGCGTGCCGCCGAAGTCGGGGTTGACGAAGTTCGGCGCGCCCACCGACGAGAAGGCCTTCACGAAGCGCGCGTCGGGCGCCGCCGCCTGGAGGCGCTCCATCAGCGACTCGTTGGCCCCGGTGAAGTACGGGAGGATCCCCTTCACCGGCGGGCCGCCGATGGGGTTGGTCGCGTCGATCACGGTCTTGCCCGCGAGGGCCCCCGCGACGCCCTTCACCACCGCCTCGACCGCGTGCCCGACGACGCCCAGTACCACCACCTCGCCGTGCGCCGCGACCTCCTCGAAGCTACCGCTGGAGACGCCGTTCTCCGCCGACCACTCGGCCAGCTTCGCCGCCTCGCGGCTGCCGATGCGCACGTCGTGACCGTGCTTCTTGAACCCCAGCGCGAGCGTCTTGCCCACGTTGCTCGACCCGAGAACACCCACCTTGGCCATCGTGATCCTCCAATGCGGCGCCGCGCCGCGCGACCGGGCCGCGAGGCTACGTCTCACCCGAGGCCGTTGACCACTCCCGCCCAGTCGTCGGCCCGCGCGCCGTCGAGCGCCGCCCCCTCCGTCGGCCGCGGCCCGCCGCGCGCCAGGCTCTCCGCCAGCGCGTCGAGCCACGGGGTCGCCACCAGCGCGTCGCCGCCGAGCCACAGCCCGCCGTCGGCCGTGCGCGCGGCCTCCACCCGCCCGATCGGGACCGCCGCCCCGCTCGCCTCGGCGGGCGGCTCGGCGGGGGTCCACTCGT
>JAQBQI010000574.1 GCA_028287085.1 Myxococcaceae bacterium | reverse complement strand
CGCCGCGAGGAAGGCGTCGAGCAGCGGGGCCCAGCCGCGGGCGGTCGCGCCGCCGGGGCCGCGGAGGGACTGCACGAGGTTGCGCACGAGGCCGTCGAGGGTGTCGAAGCAGCGGTCGGAGAGCACGCTGACGCGGGCGACGCAGAACCCGCGGGTGAACGCGGCGTCGGCGAGGGCGTCGAACCACGCGCTCGCGGCGGAGGCCCGCTTCGCCCGCAGGAAGAGCACCTCGGCGGCGCCGGTGAGGGCGATGTCTTCCATGCCCTGCTGGGCCGCGCGGAGGAGGGCCGACTGCCACGCGTCCTCGGGCGACTCCGGCGGGCTCGACGTGCGGGGGGACAGCGCCACGGCCGCGAGTGTACGGCAGCCCGCCGCGCCGCCGGCGAAGGTTGCGCGGGGCGTGCATCGTCGCGCCCTCGGTCGGACAAGCCCCACTGGGGGGGCTCCGGTGACCAATGGACGCGCTCGCCGCGATGGGCGCACGCTCCGTCCCGCCACTGGAGGAGCGCTGCGATGGCCCACGGTTCGGTGCGTCGATGGCTGGCGGGGTTCGCGTTGATGGTCGCGGCGGGCTGCTCGACCGGCGTCGTGGCCGACGGCGCGCCGGTCGACGCGGCGGGCTTCGTCGACGACCTGTCCAAGAAGCCCTCCGACGACCGGCCGCCGCCGCTCCCCGACGACGTCGGGATCGGCTCGCGCGCGACCTGCGGCGACGGGCGCACCGACCCCGACGAGGCCTGCGACCCGAGCGACCCCGCGCCCACCCTGCCGGCCTGCGCGGACCTCGACCCGGCCTACGGCGGCGGCACCGTCGGCTGCCTGCCTTCGTGCGTCTTCGACGTCTCGACCTGCGAGTACCGCCCGCCCGACCCCGCGCTCTGCGGCAACGGGCGCGTCGACGCCACCGAGGAGTGCGACCCGATGGGACCGCCGGTGCGCTGCGAGACGCCCGCGTGGGTCGACGCGCCCGCGCGCTGCTCGGCCGACTGCCGCATCGACCGCACGGCCTGCGCGCGCGCCGCGACCTGCGGCAACGGCGCGACCGAGCCCGGCGAGTCCTGCGACGACGGCAACACCGCGCGCTGCGACGGCTGCTCCGACGTGTGCCTCGGCGAGCCCGACGGGCTCTGCGGGCCGCCGCCCGATCCCCCGCCGCGGCCGCCGGTCGTGACCGCCCCCCCGACGGGCGACATCCTCGACGCGCGCGCCGCGTGCCGCGACCCGTCGACCCTCGCCGCCGCGCAGGCGGGCCCCGAGCTCACGGTCCCCTACGCGCTGCACATCTGCCAGCGCCGCGGCGCGCTCGTGCGCCCGCTCGAGGACGTCCAGTCGGTCATGGACCGCGTGCGCGCCGTGCTCAGCGTCTCGGCGCGCCTCTCGCTGGTGGAGACCGACGTGCGCTACTTCGAGCACCCGTCCTGCCAGTTCGCGAGCGCCAACGAGGCGATCCGCGCGCAGATCGTCGGGTCGACGACGCCGGGGGTGGTGCCCGTCGCGGTGGTCGACCGGCTCAGCGACGACGCCGCGGGCCGCGCCCTCGCGGGCTACGCCGTCGCCGGGCGCGTGGTCTTCCTCTCCGAGATCGACCGCCCCGGCGGGGCCGCCGGCGCGCCGCGCGTCCTCGACGAGCAGGCGCTGGCGCACGAGCTCGGGCACCTCTTCGGGCTGGCGCACACCTTCGAGTGCCGCGCGGGCCGCGGCGACGGGGCGCAGTGCGCGACCACCGGCGACATGCTCTGCGACACGCCCGTCGACCGCGGCCCCGCGGGCATGCTCAACCTCGCCGCCTGCTCCGACGGCGCGCGCCTCGACGGCGCCTGCGCGCCGTGCAGCGGCGACGGCACCGCCAACCGGCGCTGCCTGGCGGCGTGCGTCGGCGCGGCGTGCAGCGCGGCTGATCCGGCGGCCCCCGACCGGCGCAACTTCATGAGCTACTACTCGTGCACGCCGGGCCGCTTCACGGCCGCGCAGGGGGCGTACATGCGCTGCGTGGTGCAGCACGAGATGCGCTCGTTCAACCACGGCAACTCGTGCGGCGACGGCGCGTGCGACTGGTACGAGGACGACCGCTCGTGCCCGCACGACTGCGGCGGCGGGTGCCTCCAGTTCGAGCGCGACGAGTCCCCGGGGGGCCCGACCTGCGGCGACCTCGCGCTCGCGTACACCGCCGCGGGCGTCAACGTGGCGTACTACCCCTTCACCGTCACCCGCGGCGTGCGCCTCTTCTCGGGGGGCCCCGGCTGCGTCGGCGAGGGCCGCGGCGGCCAGGTGCTCGACCAGCTCGCGCCGGGGCAGACCTTCATGGTCCAGTCGGTGCGCAACCGGCGGTGCAGCAACCGGCCGTCGCTGCGGGGCTCGGTGCTCGCGGGCGCGGTGCGCTACCGCTTCGGCTACCTGGTCAACGCGATCAACCCGACGCGCGCGTACGGGTGGGTCGACTTCTCGGCGCTCCGCGACGCGCCGCCCGCCACCGGGGCGTGCAACGCGGGGCTCTTCAACGAGGGCTTCCAGGCGCCGTACAACCCGCGCACCTGCCAGCGGAGCATGTGCAGCGGCCGCAACACCTGCGCGTCGGCCAACCCCGCGGGCCAGGGGGACCACGACTGCGGCGGGGCGCGCGACGCCGACCGCACCGAGCGCGTCGTCAACGCGACGCTGCTGGCCGTGTACCTCGCGCCGAACAACGCGCAGAAGCGCTTCCTGCACCGGGGCGACCGCGTGCGGATCCTCTATCGCAACACGGACGGGTGGGGCTTCGTGACCACCGACGCCGACCACCCGCCGGAGTGCGGCGCGTTCTCGCAGGGCCAGGGGTGGGTCGAGCTCTCGGGGCTGCGCGCCCCGGAGGATTGAGGGAGGTGGTGGTGATCAGCGACCGACCCCGGAGTTCCGTCCCTTTGTGCGTAACGCGCAGGAGCCTCGCCCCCATGCGATGGACCGCCCTGCTCGTGCTCTGTCTCGGCTGCGTCGGCGGCGCCGGCGCGACCACCGCGGTCGAAGCCCCCGGCGGCGATGTTCCGTCCGTCGGGCGCGACGCCGGCGCCGTCGACGTGCCCTCCGCGGGCCTCGACGTGCCCTCCGCGGGCCTCGATGTGCCCTCCGCGGGCCTCGATGTGCCCTCCGCGGGCGGCGACGCCGCCGAGGACGACGACGCGCTCTTCTCCTGGCCCGACCTCCCGGCGCCCGCCGACGCCGCGCCCTCCGACGCCGACGAGCCGCCCGCGGGGCTGCCGACGGCGATGGCGCAGCCCGACCCCTGCGTCGACCTGCGCCCGACCCGCGAAGGCACCGACGGCGACGACGTGATCCACGGCACGCCCGGCGACGACGTGATCTTCGGCGGCGACGGCGACGACGTGATCGACGGCGGCGGCGGCAACGACGTCATCTGCGGCGGCAACGGGGAGGACCACCTCGTCGGCGGCGCGGGCGCCGACTACCTCGACGGCGGCTACGGCAACGACCTCATCGAGGGCGGCGACGGCGCCGACGTGGCGCACGGGCGCGCGGGCAGCGACGTGATCCGCGGCGGCGACGGCGACGACGCGCTCTTCGGCGACCTGCTCGACGACGACCTCTACGGCGACGGCGGCAGCGACGTGCTGGTCGGCGGTCACGGCAGCGACTTCCTCCACGGCGGCGACCAGGGCGACTGGCTGCGCGGCGACACCGGGCACGACACCTTCGTCGGCGGCAACGGCGCCGACGCGGTGAGCTTCGCGACGGCGCTCCCGCCGGGGCAGGCGCTCAACGACCACTCGGGTCCCGCGCCCGACGGCGTGATCGTCGACTTCACCGAGCGCCTCACCCGCGACGACACGGCGTGGGACGAGCTCGCCAAGCGGGGCTTCATGCCCGCGGAGATCGTGCGCGCGGGCGTGGCGAGCGGCGACGGCGCCCGCGAGGCGCTGCTCGGCGTCGAGGTGGTGATCGGCTCGCACTTCGACGACACGCTCGTCGCGGCCTCGGCCGCGCAGCGCCTCTACGGCCTGTACGGCGACGACACCCTGCGCGGACACGCCGTCGTGATGGACGGCGGGCCGGGCGCGGACACCTGCGACGGCGCGCGCTGCGACCCCGCGGGCGAACCCCCGGGGCGGCCGGGCGGGGCCTTCGCCTTCGTCGACGGCAACGCGCGCGACACCGGCATCGGGGTGTTCGGCGGCGCCGGGGACGACGCGCTCAGCGTGGTGGTGGGCGAGCGCTCGGTGGCCGTGACGGCGGTCGGCGCGACGGTCACGCCGGGGACGGGCTGCCGCTGGCCCGACCCGCGCAACCGCGCGACGGTGACCTGCGCGCTGCCGCACGCGCCGCGCTACCTCACCGGCTACGGCGACGACGGCGACGACGACGTGACGATCCACGGGGGCGTGCCGCGCGACCTCACGTCGCACGTGAGCGGCGGCGCGGGCGACGACACGCTGCTCGGCGGCGCCGGGGAGGACGTGCTCTTCTCGGGTCCGACCGGGCGCGACTCCCTCATCGGCAACGGCGGCGACGACGCGCTCCTCAGCGAGAGCCCGCCGATGGACCCGGCGACCCGCGGCGAGGCCTACGCCGGCGGCGCCGACCGGCTGGAGGGCGGCGCCGGCAACGACCAGCTCGTCTCGGACTACCCCTGCGGCAACCACGTCTTCGCGGGGGGCCCCGGCATCGACATCGCGGGCTTCCGGCGGAGCACCGGGACGCGCCCGCCCTACTACGGCATCAGCGCGCAGCTCGGCGGGCCGGTGTCGACGCCGCAGGCCTTCCGCGGGCGCGCGTTCAACCCGGCGCGCTGCGCGCTCGACCCGTGGGCGACGACGCTCGGCGGCGACCTGGAGATCCTCGAGGGGGCCGACGGCGACGACCGCCTCTTCGGCAACGACGCGAACAACACCATCTGGGGCTGGGGCGGCGACGACACGATCGTCGGCTACGGCGGCAACGACGTGCTCTCGGGGCTCGACGGGAGCGACGAGATCTACGGCGGCGACGGCCGCGACACGCTGCTGGGCGGACCGGGCTTCGACCACCTGTACGCGCGCGACGGCGCGGCCGACGCGCGGCTCGACTGCGGCGGCGACGACGGCCGGCTGGAGAACTCCGACCCCGAAGACCCGCGCGCCAACCGCTGCAACTGAAGGGGCTACGCGGGGTCGACGCGCAGCGACGCCGTCTCGGCGTCCCAGCGGCGGTTGAGCTCCTCCCAGGTCGGGTACTCCAGCCCCGGGATCTTCGGCGTCTCGACGCGCCAGCCGTGGTGGCGGTCCCACGCCTCCCAGAGCGCGATCTTGTACGCGAGGCTCTCCGGCGGGCCGCCGTCCGCGTGGCGCACCTGCTCCCAGTCCTCGCGCGAGCGGACGAGCGGCCACCCCTCGAGCGCGAGGGCGAGCGACAGCGTGCCGACGGCGTCCCACGGGGCCTCGCCGAGGCTGCGGTCGGCGAGCAGCTGGCGCGAGGTCTCCTCGAGCCGCAGGGCGTCGCCGCGGCGGTGCGCCCGCGCGAGCACCACGTCGGCGCCGTCGCGCGCGACCGTGAGCGTCGCGTCGGCGGGCCCGACGGCGAGGGTGTGCGGGGGGCAGCGCGCGTCCCAGCGGAGGGTCAGGTCGCGCTTCCACAGGTGCGCCCAGAGGCCGGCGCGGAGGTAGAAGCGCACGGTGCGCTGCCAGCTCCAGCAGGTGTCGAGGCGGAGGCCGACGCCCTGCGCCGCGAGGAGCTCGCGCAGCCGGTCGAGCGCGCGCCGCCCGGTGCCCATCCCCCGGCGCGCGCGGAACACGTAGAAGCTCCCGACGCGCAGGTCGGCCGCGCCGTACGCCGTGGTGGAGAGGGCGATGGTGCCCACGCGGCGGCCGTCCTCCAGCAGCCAATACGGGACCTCGTATCCGTCGCGCGCGTCGAGCGAGTCGCGCCAGTCTTCGGTGGCGCGCGCCCGCCAGCGGTCGCGGCGCGCGGGGTCGACGTCGAGCGGGTCGGCGTGGTCGCCGAGGCGGTTCTCGGCGAGCGAGCCGAGCTCGCAGTCGAGCCAGCGCCGGTCGTCGACGCCGTCGCGCGCGACGGGCTCGACGAGGCCGCCGGCGAGGTAGGCGTCGTGGGCGAGGTCCCTCATCGGGCGCATCGTAGCGCCGCCGACCGCCCCACCGCACGAGGACTACGCCGTGCGGTCGTCCGAGCCGAGCAGCGCCCGCCGCACGCTCAGCGCCAATATCGGGAACAGGTCGGCCGTCTCGCGCGGCACCGGCACGCGGGAGAAGAGCACCACGGCGAAGAGCTCGCCGTCGGCCAGCAGGCCGCCGAAGCCCAGCGCCGAGCGCACGCCGAAGGGCTCGACGAAGTCGGCCTGCGCGGGGATCGCCGGGCTGCCCTGCGCGCGCTCGACGTGGAAGACGTTGTACGTGTGGCGCGCGCGGGCGCGCAGCATCGCCGGGGCGGGCGCCACGACCGCGCGCGGGGCGACGCCGAACTGCGCGAGCAGCCCCGCCACCATCGGCAGCGCGAGCACCGCCTCCTCGCTGGGCAGCGCGATCGCCCGGTGCCCGCGCGAGGTGGCCGGGGAGTTCCAGTCGGGCATCAGGCCGGCGGTGGCGGCGAGCGTGAGGCAGGGCATCGCGGGCGTCGGGGCGGCCGCCGAAGCGCCGTCGACGAAGCGCCGCGTGGCCGCGTCGAGGGCGTCGTAGCGGCGCACCCGGTAGAGGCGCGCGAGCACCAGCGCGCGGTCGCCGCCCGGCCCGTCGCGCAGGGCGTCGTAGAGGTAGGCCACGACGCGCGCCGCCACGGCGTCGTGGTCGTGCCCGGCGATGGTGCGCACGTAGGTCTCCATCTGCAGCACGTCGCCGACGGCGAGCGCCCGCAGGTCGAAGGCCCCGTCCGCGTCGAGCGTCACGCGCCGCCCCCGGCGGGCACCAGCACCCGCAGGCTGTGCGGGACGCCGCGCACGGTGATCGGGGCGTCCAGCGCGTCCTCGCCGTCGACCATCACGCGCCGCGGCTCGCGCGTCTCGACCCGCACCTCGCGCGCGTGGAAGTGCCCGACGTTCTCGCGGTCGGCGTCGCGCCGGAAGAGCGCGCTCGCCGCGAGGTGGGCCGCGGTGGCGACGGCGTCGAGCAGGCCGCGCGTGGCCACCAGCGTCACGCTGAGCTGCCCGTCGTCGGCCTCGGTCTCCGCGGGGCCCTGCGCGAGCAGCGTCGTGGCGCGCGCCATGTTGGCCACCGTGACGGCGTTGGCCATCGTCGTCGCGCGCTCGCCGTGGGCCTCGACCGTGACCTCGAAGAGCTCGTCGCCCACCATGCGCTCGACGCCTTCGAGCACGTACGCGAGCACGCCCAGCGCCTTCTTGCGGGCCGGGTCGACCTCGGTGATCGCCTCGGCGTGCACGCCCATCGTCGCCATCAGCAGCATCGGGCGGCCGTTGACCGTCGCCGTGTCGATGACCCGCGCGTGGCCCGCCAGGATCACCGCGCAGGCCGCGTCGACGTCGCGCGGCACCCCGAGGTGGCCCGCGATGGAGTTGGCCGTGCCGCGCGGCAGGATGCCCAGCGCGGCGTCGGCGGCGCCCACCAGCGCGCCGCCCACCGCCGAGACGGTGCCGTCGCCCCCGGAGGCGATCAGCAGCCGCGAGCCCGACGCGAGCGCGCGCCGCGCCAGCGCGACGGGCGAGTCTTCGTCGGACACGAGCAGCACCTCGAGCTCGTACTCCGCGGAGAGCAGAACGCGGGCGCGCTCGAGGTCCTCCTCGCTCGCGCTGCCGCCGCCGGGACTGTGGATCAAGGTCGCTCGGGTCATGGTTTTCATCGTCGCACGCCGCCGCGCGAACGCTCCTCGGGAGTGTAGGGCGCGGGCGCGGCATCAGCCGACCGCCGGCGCCGATCGGTCGAGCCGCATCGGGTGGGTCTCGACGCGGACGAAGCGCCCCTCGGCCGCGGCGTGGTCCCAGCGCTCCGCGGTGCAGCGGGGCGCCTCGCCGGGCGCGGAGGGGGCCTCGTAGCGCAGGAGGTTCACCGAGTTGGGGGCCTCCCAGCGCACGCGCGACGAGGTGGCGGTGCCCGCCTGCACGCACCACATCGCGCGCGGCAGGTCGGGGCGCCGCTCGCGCATCACGTGCACCTGCGGCAGGTGGATGTGCCCGCCGAGCACGACGTCGGCGCCGGCCTCGCACCACGCGGGCAGCGCGCGCTCGTGGCCGCCGAGGAGGTCCTTGCGGTCCTGCGGGCGGCTCACGTAGACGGGCTGGTGGGTGACCACCACGCGCAGCTGGCCGGGCCGCGCCCCCCGCAGGCGCGCGCACACCCGCTCGACCTGCGCGCCCGAGACGCGGCCGTCGATGTGCAGCCAGCGCCGCGTGGTGTTGACGCCGAGCACCAGCAGCTCGTCGGACTCGAAGGAGGGCTCGAGCTCGTCGCCGAAGCACGCCGCGAAGCGCGCGTAGGGCGCGAAGGCGCGCCGCGCGAGGTCGAAGAGGGGGATGTCGTGGTTGCCCGGCAGCACGAGCGTGCGCGCCGGGGCGAGGCGCCGCACGAAGTCGCGCGCGGCGGCGAACTCGCGCGCCCGCGCCCGCTGGGTGAGGTCGCCCGAGAGCACCAGCAGGTCGGGCGAGAGCGGCCGCAGCAGCGCGACCAGCGCCTCGACCACGTGGGGCACGTCGGCGCCGAAGTGCGTGTCGGAGACCTGCGCGATCAGCGCCACGCGGGCGCCCCGCGGCGGTCGGACGGCGGGCGGTGGTGGGATGGAATCCTCGGAGCGCCCGGTGCCGTCACGGCCACAGCATGGGGGCCGGCGGCGCCGTTCTACAGTGGGCCCGGCGACGGATTCAGCGCGCCGCGCGCCGCCGACACCCCTGGACGAAGGCCGGGCGTGGCTCGACCTACCGCGCGCATACTCTCCCCTCCCGAAATGAATCCGATGGAACAGACGGCCCCCTCCGCCGCGAGCCCGCTCCTCGCCGCCCTCAAGCACGGCACCCGCGAGGAGCACCTCGCGATCGAGCGCCAGCTCCGGCTGATGGACCCTGGGGTGACCCTCGACGACTACCGCGACTACCTGGCGCGCATGCTGGGCTACTGCGAGCCCCTCGAGGCCGCCCTCGTCGCCCTGCCCGGCCTGGGCGCGGCGGTGCCCGACCTCGATCGACGACTGCGGTCCGCCGCCGCCGCCCGCGACCTCCGCGAGCTCGGCGCTGCCGCCGCCGACGTGGCCGCCCTGCCCCGCTGCGCCGAGCTGCCCGCGCTCGGCTCCGTCGCGCGGGGCCTCGGTTGCCTCTACGTGCTCGAAGGGTCGACCCTCGGCGGGCAGTTCATCGCGCGCCACCTCGAGGCCCGCCTCGGCGTCGGCGCCGGGCGCGGCGGGTCCTTCGTGCGCAGCTACGGCCCCGAGGTCGGACCGATGTGGCGCGCCTTCGGCGCCGGCCTCGAGGCCCACTGCCCGCGCGAGCCCGAGCAGCGCGACGCCGTCGTGGCGGCCGCCCGCGACACCTTCGCAACGCTGGGCCGCTGGCTCGCGCGCGGGTCCGCCCGGTGAGCGCGGCCGAGCTCAGCCCCGACGCGCCGGTCGACCTCACCAACTGCGACCGCGAGCCCATCCACATCCCCGGCGCCATCCAGCCCCACGGTCTGCTCTTCGCTCTCGTCGAACCCGCGCTGCGCGTCGCGCAGGTGAGCGCCAACGTCGACGGGCACCTCGGCGTCACCCCCG
>JAQBQI010000560.1 GCA_028287085.1 Myxococcaceae bacterium | reverse complement strand
GCGGCCGGGGGCGACGTCGTCGGCGCCGATCTCGCTGAGCAGCCAGCGGCGCGTCTCGCCGAGGGCGGTGTTGATGGCGTCGAGGTCGGCGGGCTGCAGGTCGGCGGCGGCCTCGAGGTGGGCGGAGGCGAGGCCGAGGTCGCGGTCGTGGTCGGCGGCGGCGGCGAGGCAGCGGGCGAAGCGGGGGTCGGCGGCGTAGCGCTGGCGCCCGACGCGGCACACGCCGGCCGCGGCGAGGTGGTCGACCGGCAGCACCTGGCGCGCGAGGTCGTTGAGGGCGTCGGCGCCGCCCTCGCTGCGCGCGATGCCGCGGATGGCCGCCGCGAGGCCGGAGCCCTCGGAGGCCGAGCCCATGGCCGAGAGCCGCTCGGCCGCCTCGGAGAGCGCGCCCACCCGCAGGAAGACCATCGCCAGCTCGATGGCCGAGCGCTGCAGGCCCGCGCGCAGCTGCCGCACCTCGTCGAAGGAGAGGTGCGCGAGCTCGCTGCGGGCGTTGCGCGCCTCGGCGGCGGCCTCGCGGCGCGCGGTGATGTGCGCGGCGGCGGCGTCGAGCACGTCGCGCGCGGGGATGAGCGCGGCGACCTCGCGCTGGATCTCCGCGAGCTCGCCCTCGCGCACCCACGGCCGCTGGAAGTCGGTGCGGTTGCGCAGGCCCCACTCGGTCACGCGGTCCCAGGTCGCGCGGGCGTCGGCGGGCGGGGGCTCGAGCGCCAGCAGGATGCGCGTCGCGCCGAGCGCGGTGCCCTCCTCGCCGCGGGCCGACGCCGCCGCGAGCAGCGCGCGGGCGGGCGCCTCGAACTCCCGCGGCAGCCCCGGCCGGGCGAGCTCTTCGGGCGTGAAGCGCACGAGCGCGGCCTGGAGCCGCTGCACCGCCAGCGCCGCGTCGCCGGACTGCAGCGCCTCGGCGGCGCGGGCCGCGAGCAGGCGCGCGACCTCGAGGCGCAGCCCGCGCAGCGAGGCCTCGCCCGCGGGGCTCTCGTCGAGCACGCGCCGCGCGTCGTCGAGGTTGGCCGCGGTGACCGTGCCCGGCGCGCCGGCGGGGGTGGTAGGGCGGCGGGGGGCGCTCGCGCAGGCGCCGACGAGCGACGCCGAGAGGCAGAGTCCGAGGGCGGTGCGGAGCGGTACGCGCATGGGGTTGGCGGCCACAGTAGCGTCGCGGGCGACGCCGTCGCAACCGCCGAGCGCGGCCCTACTGGATCGCGTGAGTGGAGCGGAGGTAGCTCACGAGCAGCGCGAGGTCGTCGTCGGAGAGACGCGACGTCGGGATCGCGCGCATGCGGGAGTTGCCGTTGCGGATGAGGGTGCGCATGCGGGCCTCGGCCCAGCGCTTGTTGGGCGCCGGTCCGTCGGCGTCGTCGTCTTCATGGCAGCGCGCGCACACGCGCTGGAACACCGCGCGACCCTGCACGACGGGGTTGCCCCCCGGCGACGGGCGGGGCGTCGGCGTGGTCGTCGGCGTGGTGGTCGGCGTGGTGGTCGGCGTGGCGACGCTGGCGTCGTTGGTCGGCGCCGCGACGCCGGCGTCGTCGGGCGTCGCGGCGACGGGGGTCGAGGCGTCGGGCTCGGCGGTGACGACCGGCGTCGGCGTCGGCACGGGCGTCGCCGGGGGAGGGGACTGCGGCGCCGGCGGCGGCGACGAGGCGCACGCCGACAACGACAGGATCAAGGCCAGGGCATGGAGGGGTCGCATCGCGGCGGACACTACGTCGCCGCCCGCGCCGGGTGGAAGCGCCGCGCGGCTCAGCCGCCGACCACGGCGCGCGCGCGCACGCAGCGCAGGCCGAGGATCGCGCTGCGCGTCGCGGGCATGTACGCGTCGTCGCGGCTGGCGCCGCGGAGCAGGGTGACGGAGTCGGAGATCCAGCTGCCGCCGCGGATGGCGGGGTAGCCGCTCGCGCCGCGGGGGCAGTAGGGGTCGAGCTGCGCGCGGCCGCCCCAGCAGGTCGCGTCGGAGTAGGTGGCGAAGGCGTCGACGGTCCACTCCCAGACGTTGCCGGCGAGGTCGAACATGCCCGCGGTGTTGGCGAACTGCGCGACGCGGCGGGTGGCGCCGCCGTCGTCGCCGGGGCAGCGGGCCCACTGCGCGCGGTCGCAGCCGGCGGCGGGCGCGGCCTCGCCCCACGGGTACGAGCGCCCCGCGTTGAGGCCCGCGGCGAGGGTGAAGCGCGCGGCGAACTCCCACTCCGCCTCGGTGGGCAGGCGGCCCCCGTCCCACGCGCAGAAGGCCTGCGCGGTCGGGTGATCGACGCAGTTGACGGGGTGGTAGTCGCGGCCCGCCGCGCCCCAGTTGCAGGCGCCGCCGACGCCGGGCTCGGCGACCGCGCCCGCCCACGTGACGACCGCGCCGGGGTAGGCGATGCGCGTCGGCGGCGCCGGGTGGCCCGCGTCCCAGAAGCGGCGGAAGCGCGCCACGGTGACCTCGGAGGCGTCGATCGCGAAGGCGCTCACGGTGATCATCCGCTGCACGGGCGAGGCGCGAAACGCGCCGGTGTCGCCGAGCGCGAGCGGGCCGCCCAGGAGGTTGACGATGCCGCAGCCGGTCTCGGAGGCCGACGGGCAGCTGCGCTGCGACGGGGCCACGCAGGTGCCGCGGCCGTCGCAGGTTCCGGCGGGGCAGCGGGTGCCGAAGGCGGCGTTGTCGTTGGCCACGCAGCGCGCGACCCCACCGACGCAGCGGTTGGTGCCGGTGCGGCACACGACGCCCGGGTCACACGCGGTGCCCTCGGGGCAGGGCGGTCCGAGGTCGATCGGGATCACCGGCACGTCGAAGCCCGCGTCGAAGCCCGCGTCGAAGCCCGCGTCGACGGCGGCGGCGACGTCGACCGGGGCCGACGGCGCGTCGACCGCGGCGTCGGCCGACGCGTCGCGCGGACCGGCGTCGTAGAGGATCAGCACGACGCGCGCCCCGCAGCCGACGGGCCCGAGCGCGGCGCACAGGCCGAGGACGCGGAGTGAGAGCGGGGCGGGTCGCACGGCGGGACCGTATACCTTCATCGACAGGTTGGGGGCGCGGCCCGTCAGCTGTGGGGCGCGGCGCGGCGGGGGCGCGCGTACGACGCGATGGCGCCGCCGAAGTTGCCCGAGCAGGCGTCGTCGGGGACCGTCAGCACGATCGAGGGGGTGAAGGGCGCGGTGAAGGTCGCGCGGCCCGGGTAGACGAGCAGCGCGCCGCGGCAGACCGAGTCGCCGTCGTCGGGGGCGCCGATCGCGAGGTCGTCGAAGCCGTCGCGGTTGAGGTCGCCGACGCGCGCGGTGGCGCCGCCGAAGCGGGCGTAGGTGCGCGCCCCGTCGGCCCCCACCGGCGCGGAGAAGAGCGGGCCGAGCGTCATCGGCCCGGTCGCGGCGCCGAGGAAGACGCGCGCGACCGCGAAGCCGTCGCTCGCGACGAGGTCGGCGAAGCCGTCGCCGTTGACGTCGCCGACGGAGGCGAGCGAGGCCGACAGCAGGTCGGACGTCACGGTGGTGAGCGCGGCGGCCGCGAGCCCCGTCGCCGAGCCGCGGTACACGAGCAGCTGCGCCCCGCCGGTGAAGTTCTGTTCGAGCACGGCCACGTCGGCGAAGCCGTCGCCGTCGACGTCGTCGGCGGCCGCCACCTGCACGGCCTGGAACGAAGCCCGCACGGTCTGCGTGGGCGTCGTCGCGATGCCGGCGGCGGTGCCGCGGTAGACCAACGCCGCGCCCGGACCCTTCGACGACGCGAGCACCACGATCGACTCGTAGGGCGAGTCGGGCGAGACGCGGCCGACGGCGGCGAGCCGCTCGCCGAAGTCGGAGAACCGGTCGGCGTACGTGAGCGTCGTCGGCGTCATGGCGAGCCCCGCGGGGCCGCCGAAGAACACGTCGACGCCGCCGACGCAGCCCTTGGTGCAGAAGTGGTAGCCCGCGACGAGGTCGGCGTAGCCGTCGTGGTTGAGGTCGCTCGCGGCCGCGATGGTGCTGTACGGCGCGCCCGCGGGCGAGATCCGACGCGCGCCCGCCGCGCCGAGGCCCGCGGCGCCGCCCGCGTAGACGAAGAGGTCGCGCGAGTCGGGCGCGTTCACCGCGAGGTCGGCGAAGCCGTCGCCGTTGAAGTCGCCCGCGGCCAGCTCGCGCCCGAACGAGCTCTCCGGGTCGGTGCTCGCGATCGTCGCGGTCGGCCGCGCGGGCACGCCCGTGGCCGTGCCGAGGTAGACGTGCACGCGGTGCGAGCGCGACTCGCCGACGGCGACGTCGGGGTTGCCGTCGCCGTTGACGTCGAGGAGGTTGCCCCACGCCGCGGTGCCGTCGATCGCGCGGGCCGGGACGCGCACCTCCCAGGTCTGCGCCGAGGGCGCGAGGCCCGTCACGGCGCCGACGCGGCCGTAGGCGCGCCAGAAGTAGATCCCCGGGGCGAGCGGGCCGCTGCGCACGACGCGGGCGGTGGCGCCCACGAAGCGCTCGATCACCGTGGCGCACGCGCGGTCGCGGCAGAGCTCGATCGCCGCGCCGTCGGCGGGGCCCGCGGGGGCGACCTCGAAGACGAGGTTGCGGTTGCCGTTGAAGGTGCTGAGCGAGGGCGGCGACAGCAGCCTCGGCGCCGCGACGGCCGCGCAGCCCGCGCTCGTCGCGACGTAGCCCGCGTTGCAGACGACGGCGCACGCCGACGCCGCGCACGCGGGGGCGGCGTTGGGCGCGGTCGGGCACGCGTGCCCGCAGCTCCCGCAGCTCGTCGCGCTGGTGCGCAGGTCGACGCAGGAGGCGCCGCAGAGGGTCGTGCCCGCGGCGCAGCTCGAGGCGCAGGCGCCGCCCGAGCACACCATGTTGGCGGTGCACGCGCGCCCGCACGCGCCGCAGTTCGCCGCGTCGCTGGCGAGCTCGACCTCGCAGCCGTCGGCGGCGCTGCCGTCGCAGTCGGCGAAGCCCGCCTGGCAGCGCGCGGCGCAGCCGGTCGCGGCGCAGACCGCGTCGGCGTGGGGCCCCGCCGAGCACGCCGTGCCGCACGCGAGGCAGTGCCGCGGGTTGCCGGCGAGGGTGGCCTCGCAGCCGTTGCGCGGGTCGCCGTCGCAGTCGGCCTGGCCCGCGGCGCAGGTGAGCGCGCAGGCGTTGGCGACGCAGCGGTAGTAGGGGTTGATCACCTGGCAGTCGTAGTCCTGCTGGCACTGCGCGCGGCAGGCGCCGTCGAGGCACGAGAGCCCCACCGGGCAGTCGCTGGTGCGGTTGCACTGCGCCTGCGCGACCACCGCGTGGCAGGTGAGCACGCCGAAGCGGTCGCTCTCGCTGCACCGCTGGCCCGCGAGGCAGTCGCGGTCGGTGGAGCACTGCGCGCGGCAGAAGGTGCCCGCGCACACGAGGCCCTCGTCGCAGTCGGAGTCGAAGCGGCACTGGCCCGCCGGGGCCACGGTGTCGGTGCATCCCAGGGCGACCGCGATCAACAAGGCCAGGGCGCGCAGCTGCATGCGACCGACGATACAACCGGGAGGGTGCATCGCGCGCGGCACTGTTTTAGGGTCGCGCGGATGAAGCGACGACTCCGCTCCCTCTCGGGCATCAAGCCCACGGGGACCCCGCACCTGGGCAACTACTTCGGCATGGTGCAGCCCGCCATCGCGCTGCAGGAGACGCACGAGGCCTTCTATTTCGTGGCCGACTACCACGCGCTCACGACCGGCCGCGACCCCGCGCTCCTGCGCCGCACCAGCCTCGAGATCGCGGCGACCTTCCTGGCGTTGGGGCTCGATCCGCAGCGGTCGGTGTTCTTCCGGCAGAGCGACGTGCCCGAGGTGGTCGAGCTCGCGTGGCACCTGTCGTGTGTCACCGGCACCGGCCTGCTGATGCGCGCCCACGCGTACAAGGCCGCGCTCGACAAGGGCGAGGCGGGCGTGCTCCCCGCGGGCACCTTCTTCTACCCGGTGCTCATGGCGGCGGACATCCTGCTGTACGACAGCGACGTGGTGCCGGTGGGGCGCGACCAGGTGCAGCACATCGAGATGGCGCAGGACATGGCCGGGCACCTCAACGCCCTCTACGGCGACTGCCTGCGCCGCCCCGAGGCGCTGGTCGAGGCCGCGGTGGCGACGATCGTCGGGCTCGACGGCCAGAAGATGTCGAAGAGCTACAAGAACACCATCGAGGTCTTCCTGCCGGAGAAGGCCCTGCGCAAGCTGGTGATGTCGATCAAGACCGACGGGGCGGGCCTCGACGACCCGAAGACGCCGGAGACCGACAACGTCTTCTCGCTCTACAAGCTGGTCGCGACGCCCGCCGAGGTCGACGACATGGCCGAGCGCTACCGGGCCGGGGGCTTCGGCTACGGGCACGCGAAGCAGCGCCTCGCCGACGCGCTCAACGCCCACCTCGCGGCGCCGCGCGAGCGCTACCACGCGCTGCTCGCCGACCCCGCCGCGCTCGACGACGTGCTCCGCGAAGGCGCCGTGCGCGCCCGCGCGGTGGCGCGCGACACCCTCGACCGGGTGCGCGACCGGGTCGGCCTCCCGAAGCTCCCGCGCTGAACGCCCGGCCCCACCCGAAGGACCATGAGACGCCCCATGCGCGCACCCCCC
>JAQBQI010000741.1 GCA_028287085.1 Myxococcaceae bacterium | reverse complement strand
TACGTGCTCGAGGCGGGCGGCGACCGCGAGGTCTTCGACCCGGCGGCGGCCGCGGTGGCGCGGGCGTTCCGGTCGTTTCGCACGTAGCCGGAGCGGCCCGATCAGTCGTCTGTCCCGTCGGCACATCGGGCGCCGGGCCACACGACTGCCCGAACCCCAGCGGGTGAATCGGTATCAGTCGTCGCAGTGCTCGCAGGGCGAGGGCCACGGGTCGGCGAGCGCCGGGTCGCGCACGAAGCCCGGGTCGCTGAGGCTCTCCAGGAAGGCGATGAGGCTCGCGCGCTCGTCGGCGGTGATCGCGAAGCCCGTGATGAAGCCGCTGCGCAGCGGGCTCTCGCGGCCGACGCCGGCGTTGGGACCCGACGCGACGGTGCGGCCGCCCGCGGCGTAGTGGTCGACGGCGTCGGCGAGCGTCGCGACGCTGCCGTCGTGCATGTACGGCGCGGTCAGCGCGACGTTGCGCAGGCTCGGCGCGCGGAAGCGGCCCATGTCCTCGGCGCGCCCGCTGATCGCGTGCAGGCCGGTGTTGGGGGCGGGGTACGCGCCGGTTCCGCCGAGGTTGTAGAGGGCGGTGTTGTGGAAGCGCGCCTCCAGGCTCCCTTGGCCCTCGTAGCGCGTGGAGTCGGTGAAGTTGAAGCCGTTGTGGCAGTGGAAGCACTCGAGCCGCTCGGAGTTGAACAGCTCGGCGCCGCGGCGCGCGGCCTCCGACAGCGCCGTCGTATCGCCGCCGTAGACCTGGCGGTCGTAGGCCGATCCGCCGGAGAGGAGGGTGCGCTCGAAGCTGGCGACGGCGCGGGCGACGTTGGCGACGGTGAACGCGTCGGCCTCGCCGGGGAAGGCGCGCGGGAAGAGCGCGGCGTAGCGGGCCTCGGCGCGCAGTCGGGCGAAGAGCTGCGGCTCGCGGCCGGCCAGGCCGAGCTCGACGGGCCCGCGGCCGAACATGGGGACGAGGGTCTGCTGTTCGAGGGTGAGCAGCAGGGGGTTGGCCCAGGTGAGCGTCGTGTTGTACGCGACGTTGGCGAGGCCCATGGCGTTGCGCGGGTGCGACTGGCCGGTCGACCCGACGGAGGTCGCGCGTTCTTCGGCGAAGGCGCGGGCCTGCGGGTGGCACGAGGCGCAGGACTGGGTTCCGTTGTCGGAGAGGCGCGGGTCGTAGAAGAGGTGCCGGCCGAGCTCGACCTTCACCGCGCTCATCGGGTTGTCGGCCGGGACCACCGGCCGCGGAAAGCCCGTCGGCAGGCGCCACGCGTAGGCGCCGTCGACGGCGGGCACATCGGGCGTGCCCGCGTCGGGGCTGACGGGCTCGCCGTGGTCGTGGTCGTGGAGGTGGGCGTCGGTGCCGGCGTCGGCGAGCTCGGAGGGCGCGGGGCAGCCCGCGAGCCCGATCGCCAGCAGCAGGGCGGACGCCGCGCGCCTCACTCGACCCTGAAGGCGGTCTGCGTCGCCGCGGGCGCGCCGGTGGACCAGTCGAGGCCGAGGTGGCTGAAGGCCGGGGTGCAGGTCGGCGTGAAGGAGTGACAGCCGTCGTTGGCGGTGAGGTTGCTGCCTTCCTTCACGGCGGCGAGGTCGATCACGACGCGCTGCGTGGCGGCGTCGAAGGCGTCGAAGGAGAGTTCGGGGCGGTTGGGCTTCGCGCACGCGGTGACGGCGGTGCCGGCGCTGGGGTTGCCCATGCAGCCGGTCGATCCGACGTGGGTGAAGTGGTCGTTCATGACGACCTGGGCGCCGAGGTCGCCGGGCGCGGCGGCGTCGGCGAGGCCGCCGTCGAAGGTGACCGGGCGCGTCGCGGCGGCGCGGGTGGTGGCGGCGAAGAAGATGTGGCCCGAGTTCCAGCTCCAGAAGAGGGTGCTGCGGTTGAGGGGCGAGGGCTGCGCGGCGAGGTCGGTGTGGTTCATCGCGAAGGGGACGCCCACGCGAAAGCGTAGCCCGCGGTAGTCGCCCGGCGCGACGGTGCCGACGAGGTCGGCGTTGGTCTCGGCGTCGCCCTGGTCGCAGGCGCCGGTGTGGTCCTCGAAGTCGAGGAGGGCGACGTTCTGGTGCTGCCACGGGCTCGCCGTGAGCGCGACGTGGGCCTCGGTGCCGTCGGCGCGCACGAGGCGGACGTCGTGCACGTAGAAGCGCAGGTCGACGACCTCGGCCTCGACGGCGGGCGTGCCCAGGGGGTAGCGCTCGCCGCAGCGGAAGGGCCTCGCGCCGACGCGCGCGGCGAAGCGGATGGTGACCGCGCGGTCGCCGCCGTCGGTGACGGCGGGCGTCGCGGGGACGTCGACCGCGGGCGCGTCGATGCCGGCGTCGGGGGTGGGGACGGGCGCGGGGTCGCTGCACGCGGAGAGGGCGAGCGCGGCGCCGAAGAGGGCACGGACGGGGGCAAGGGTCACCATGGCGGGGGCGAGGAGTAGCACCGTCGGCGAGTGGGGTCGGCGCGACACGTCGTCGCAAGGTGATGGGCGTCGGGAGGGGACAGGGCCGCGGCGCCCTCGGGTATCGTCGGTGGCCATGAGCACCCGCACGAAGGCCCTGACGGTCGCCGCTCCGGCGGCCGCGAGCACTCTGACCGCTGCCCAGAAGAAGCTGCTCGCCGAGGCGCTGCGCCGCGCCGAGGAGACCCGCGACGTGATGGAGGACGCCCTCGTCGGCTTCGGCCGCTGGGTGCTGGTCACGGTCTTCGACGACGACGCGGGCGCCGCGCTCGACGAGCGCGCCGACAACCCCGTGTGGCGCGAGCTGCTGGCGCGGGCGGGCGGCCCGACGCTGCGGCTCAACCGCAAGCTGCTCTACGTGAGCGTGCACATCGCGGCGCGCGACAAGCGCATCACCGACGAGGCGTGGCGCGCGCTCGAGCCGGGCCGCAAGGAGCTGCTGCTGCCGCTGGCCGACGACAAGCTGCTGCGCAAGGCGGCGCAGCACGTGACGGCGATGAAGCTCACGCAGCGCGACACGCGGGCCTACGTCGACGGGCTGCGCGAGGAGCAGGGGCAGGCGCCGAAGGCCAGGCTGACGGCGCCGCGGCTCCTCGGGCAGGCGAAGCGGATGCGGGCGGCGGTGGGCACGGCGGCGGCGCAGCGGCGGGCGGCGGCGGTGGCGCGCGGGATGGACGACGCGCAGAAGCGGGCGCTCGGCGAGGAGCTCGACGCCATCGCGGCGTGGGTGGCGGCGATGCGGCGGGGCCTGCGCGGGAGCGACGAGGGCTGAGAGGGCCCTGGTCAGAGCTCGATTGCAGATCTGGCTGGAAAATAGGCAAAAGCGTGGTCGTTACGGCGCCGTAACGAGCTCGAAAGATGGGCCTCCCCGGCGTAGCGCGAGACGACGCGCGCGGCGCCGAGCCGGTTCGAGTCATCGAAGCGAAGGAGCCACCGATGCCGAAGCTTCCCGACTGGATTCAATCAGCGCGCGAACACTGGACCTGGCGCGGTCAGGCGCGCCCGCCCTTCGCGCAGACGCCGTCGCTGGGAGAGACCTCGGTGTGGGACTTTCCGCGGCCGCCCGCGCTCGCGCCGGACGCGCGCGAGGTGGTGGTGCGCTGGGGCGATCTCGAGGTGGCCCGCACGCGTCGGGCCGTGCGCGTGCTGGAGACCGGTCACCCGCCGACCTTCTACCTGCCGTGGGACGACGTCGCGCGGCACCTGCTGCAGAAGGCGCCGGGCCGCTCGTTCTGCGAGTGGAAGGGCCCGGCGCAGTACTGGTCGCTGGTCGTCGGCGATCGCTGCCTGCGCGGCGTGGCGTGGAGCTATCCGCAGCCGCTGGCGGGCGCCGAGGCGCTGGCGGCGTGCGTGGCGTTCTATCCAGCGGCGCTCGCGTGCACGGTGGACGGCGCGCCGGTCACCGCCCAGCCCGGCGGGTTCTACGGCGGCTGGATCACCCCCGAACTGGTCGGCCCGTTCAAGGGCGAGCCCGGCAGCGAGGGCTGGTAGCGGCGCAGGCGGCGGCGGCGGGCGCGGCTCGCGGCGAAGAGATGGCGCGCGGTACCGTCGCGCCGTGGCCGCACTCCATGAACGCCCCGTCGGCCGACGCCGCCACCCGACCCGCGTCAACCTCCTCCACCTCGCGGCGCTCGTCGCATGTTCCCGTCGGCCGCCTGAGCCGCCGGCGCCCACGTTTCGCGAGGCCTGGTCGCCGCCGCCCAGGGAAGCCCCCGTCGCCGCGCCCTGGGACGCCGGCACCGAGCGAGGCCGCCGCGACCCCTCGGGACGGACCCTCCCGGTGAAAACGTGGGGCTCCGCGTGGACCGACCCCGCGACGGTCGCGCGCCTCGCCGCCGACTGCAATTTCCGCCCCCCGCAGGTGCCCGATGCGATGACCCCCGACCCGTTGTCGTGCGCCACGGGCATCGACCCGCAGGCGTGCTCCTACGAGTTCTGCAACGAGACTGTCGGCGTGTCGTGCAGGCACCAGTGCGTCCGCGCGTGCGTCGACTGCGACCTCCGCTGCCGTGCGTCGTGCGCCTCGTGTCGCGCGTCGTGCCGCGGGCCGCGCTGCCCCCGCGCGTGCGCGGTCGGGTGCGGCCAGTGCCTCCAGGGCTGCCTCGGCACCCAGGACCGCTGCATGACCGCCGAGTGCACCGCGCAGTACCGCACCTGCGCCCTGCGGCTGGCGCACCACTTCCGCGACGGCGGGTGCGTCGCGGAGTGCGCGAGCTGCGAGGTGCGCTGCCTTCGCGGCGACGGGCCCTGCCTCGACGCCTGCCTCGCGCGCGGCCGCGCGTGCACCGACCAGGAGGTCTATCTCTGTCGGGAGCACGGCTCGCACTACGGCTGGGAGTACCTGCGGCAGAACGACGATCCGCCTGCCGGCGCCTCCCGCTGAGCGCGGCGCGCGCGACCGCGGCCCCGCGAGCTGGGGGGCAACCGCGCTACCGCCGCTCGTCGGAGAGCGCCCGCAGCCGCGCGCCCATCACGGCCTCGACGGCGCGCGCGAGCGACGCCGCGTCGGCGTGCCCCGTGGGGTCGATGGGCGCGCCGAACTCCACCGTGACCTTCACCGGCAGCGGCACGTACGGCAGGAAGGCCGCCGGCCCCACGCAGAGCCCCCACGGCACCGCCAGCGTCACCGGAAACGAGCGGAACCGCAGCCACCGCGCGAGCCCCGTGCGCCGCGCGAAGTCCTGCCCCTGGCGCAGCACCACCATCGACCCGTGCGCCCCCGCGGTGACCACCGGAACGATGGGCGCGCCCGTCTCCATCGCCAGCCGCGCGTAGCCCTGGCGGCCCTCGAAGCGCAGCTCCTTGCGCGCGCTGTACGGTCGCAGCGAGTCGGCGTCGCCGCCGGGGAAGACCAGCACCTTGGCCCCCGCCCGCAGCGCCCGCGCGGCCTCAGCCGGGTCGGCGCGGATCACCCCGAAGGGCGCCAGCAGCGCTTCGAGCCGCAGGTGCTTGAAGAAGAACTCGTGCGCGAGCACGTAGACCGGGTCGGTCATTCCGCGCTGGCGGTACCACTCGATGAGGAAGAGCCCGTCGACCGGGTTCGCGCCGCCGTTGTGGTTGCCCACGAGCAGGGCGGGGCCCGCCGGGACGCGCGCCATCCCGCGCAGCTCGAGCCGGTGCCACGCGGCCTGGAGGGACATCACCCGACTGGCGCGCGAGATCCAGAGCGGGTCGTGCGGGGTCGGCATCGGGTCGCGCGACGGTACCAGGGCCGTGGGCATGTGGGCGCGGCGCCGCTTGTGCTCGCTTCGCCGTGCGTGGAAGGCTGCCGCGCGGAGGCTTCCAGATGATGCGAACGGGTGGGGGATTGCTGGTCACGGCGCTGATGGCGCTGACGGTGGCGTGCGAATCGGACCCGGTCCCGTCGCCCGGCAGCGACGCCGGCGCGGTGGACGCGCCGGCCTCCGACGCGCCCGCCGCCGACCTCGGCGGCTTCGACGCTCCGCCCGCGATCGACGCGTCCGCGATCGATGCGCCTTCCGTCGACAGCGCCGTGGACGACACCGCCTCGGTCGACGTCGCTGCCGATGTGCCCTCGGCCGACGCGCCCTCGACCGACGTGCCCCCGGCCGACGCGCCCCCGACCGACGTGCCCCCGGCCGACGCGCCCTCGACCGACGTGCCCCCGGCCGACGTGCCCCCGGCCGATGTGCCCTCGACCGACGTGCCGCCGGTCGACGTGCCCTCGACCGACGTGCCGCCGGTCGATGCGGGCGCTGCCTGTCCCGCGGTCACGCGCCTGCTCGAAGGCCGCACCGTGTCGCCGTCGGGCGTCGCGATGTTCTTCGCCGCCGAGGACTGCCTCGGCCGCCCCCTCACCGACCTCGCCGCCACCGACTTCGTGGTGCGCGAGGACGGCATCGCCCTCGGCAGCGAGGCCTCCGCGACGCTCATCACCCGCGTCGGCCCGCAGGTCTTCGTCTCGCTCGTGCTCGACCTGAGCGCCTCGACCAACGCCTTCCTCCCGCAGCTCACGGCGGCCGCCGCGCAGTTCATCACCACCCTCCAGACCGTGCGCCACCTGCCCGTGCAGATCGGCCTCCAGGTCTTCGCCGGCGAGGCGGGACTCACCGAGTGGCAGGCGCCCACCGTCGACACCGCGCGCCTCCTCGCGCGCCTCGACGCGCTCGCCACCTACCACCCGGCCGACCCCGGATCGACCAACCTCTACGGCGCCACCATCGCGGCGCTCGGCCGGCAGGCGACCGCCGAGGCCGCCTTCCGCGCGCGCAACGCGGGCGGCGCCTTCACCACCGGCTACGTGGTGCTCTTCACCGACGGCGGCGACACCGCGGGGCTGCGCACCCAGGCCGACGCCGTCGCGGCCGTGCGCGGCAGCGCGGACCGCACGCTGGCCGTCGGGCTCGCGGGCGGCGACTCCATGCCCGCGGTGCTCTCCGCGCTCGCGCCCGGCGGGGTGCTCACGGCGCCCGACGCCTCGACGCTCGCGCGCGAGTTCGACGCGCTGGCCAGCCGCATCGCGGCGGAGTTTCGCGCCCTTTACCTGCTGGGGTATTGCTCGGCCCGGCGCGCGGGCGAGCACACCGTCACCGTCTCGGTCGCCGGCGGCACCACCGCGCCCGCAGCCTCGTACGGCTTCTCCGCGGCGGGCTTCGGGCCGGGCTGCACGGCGGCGACCTTCACGGCGGCCTGCGCCGCGGCCGACCAGTGCGGCGGCCTCGGGTGTGGCGCCTGCGACGACCGCACGACGCTCTGCGACGGCGCCTCGCGGCGCTGCATCGACGACTGCGTGACGGCCAACCGCTGCGGCGGTGAGACCTTCACCAACCCGCTGGGCTACGCGCAGGTGTGCGCCGACCGGCCCGGGGCCACCGCGTGCGGCGGCGCCTGCCGCGACACCCGCACCGACGCCGCGCACTGCGGCCGCTGCGGCAACGCCTGCGCCGCCGGAACGCTGTGCGTCGCGGGCCTGTGCGAGGTGCGTGCGCCGCGATCGATCGCGCCGA
>JAQBQI010000555.1 GCA_028287085.1 Myxococcaceae bacterium | reverse complement strand
CCGCCCGCCGCCTCCGGTCGTCGCGCAGGCGCCGGCCGCGCCGCGCGCGGCGCCGTCGCTCGTCTCGGACGACGAGGCGATCGAGCCGGTGGAGATGGAGGAGATGGAGATGGAGGTCGAAGAGATCGTCACGCCGTCGCCGTCGAAGCTGCCGCCCCTGCTAGGCCGGCCGCCCGCGCCGCCGCCGCTCCCCCCGAAGAAGCGGTAGCGGCGCCCGGGGCAACCCGGTCAGAAGTAGAACATCGCGCCGAACTGGCCGGTCACGCCCGCCGAGGTGTTGGTCGTCTCGGTGCGCGTGCCGTTCGTGCGGGTGTACTCGGGGTTCGTCTCGATCTCGCTGTCGACGCGCGTGCGGATGAACGCGCGGGCGTCGGTGAAGAGCGAGAAGTTGCGGGTGATCTGCCACTCGAGGCCGAGGCCCGCCTGGCCGCCGACGTAGGCGAAGCCCGCCGTGTCGCGGCCGCGCGTGACGGCGTCGAGGCCGTCGTACTGCACCGTCGCCCAGGAGACGCCCACGCCGAGGATTCCGTAGACCTGCAGGCGGTGCATCGGGTTGAAGTAGATGAGCTCGTTGACCGTGGCCGGCACCTCGGCGCGCTGGTTGCCGTTGTAGTCGCGGCCGAAGTAGCCGCCGAGCGTCAGCTCGGTCGCGAGGTAGGGGTGGTAGCGGAAGCGCATCGAGGCGCCCACGCCGCCCATCGCCACCTGGTTGTCGCCGCGGCCGCCGCCGTACGAGAGGCCCGAGCCGAAGACCCCGAGGCCGACGGTCTGGCCACGCGACAGGCCGACCCATTGGTAGGCCGTCGTGGTGGTCGTGTACTGCACCGGCTGCTGCGTGATGACGTAGCGGGTGGGCTGCTGCACGTAGATGGTCTGGGGCTGCACGTACACCGGCTGCGGCGCCTGCACGTACACCGGCGGGGCGGGCTGCACGTACACCGGGCGGGGGGCGACGCCGCCGTTGATCTGGACGCTGCCTCCGATGCCGAAGATGCCCGTGTTGAGCTGGGCGCCCGCACAGAATGATCCCGGCGGGCACTCCTGGGCGAGCGCGGCGGCGGAGAACAGAGTCGCGGAGAGGGTGACGAGGGAGGTGAGGGCGATCTTCTTCATGGCAAGGAGACTCCTTTCGGCAGAGTCGGCGGAGCCCAGTGCAACCCCGAGGCCATCTATCCTGGGTCCTTCGATCGCGCGGGTCACGCATCGCGGGGCGCGCGAACCACGCTGGCAGGGCGCCCGGCCCTTGTGAAGGCCGGTTCACGCAGCGCCCGTAAACGATACACGGTCACCCGAGCGCTGTCGGCGCTCTACACTGCCCGGACGATGACGCCGCCGACGCCCGCGGGCTCCCAGGTCGTGTACGAGTCGGTTCACGTCGGCGTCGGCCACCGGCTCGGGGTCGCCCTCGGCTCGGGCCTCGCGGTCTTCGCCGCGATGGCCTTCCTGCGCTGGGGTTGCGGCGCGGTCAGCGTCGGTTCGCGGGGCCTCACCGCGGGGGTCGCCGTCGGCGCGCTCGTGGCCGTCGCGATGGCCGTCGCGGCGCTGCGGTCGCGCGAGGTCTGGCGGGTCACCATCGACCCCGCCGTCGGGGCGCTGCGGCTCGATCGCGACCCCGACGACGTCGAGCGCTTCGCCCTGGCCGACGTGCTCGACGTTCGCGCGCTGCCCGTCGCCGGCGGGTGGAGCCGCGACCCCTCCGAGCGCCTCGCGCTGCGCCTCCGCGACGGGAGCGAGCGGGTGTTCGCGCTGCCCGACGACGCCCTCACGGCGGGCATCGTCGAGGACATCGTCGCGGCGCGGTCAGCGGTCGAGGCTCGCGAGCACGTCGCGAAACACCCCGCGGGCGGCGTCGCGGGTGCGGGCGAGGTCGGCGAGCAGCGCGTCGAGGGCGGTGCGCTCGGCCCGGTCGCGGTAGCCGAGGCGCCGCGCGATGGCGACCGTCGCGGGGGATGACGGGATCACCACGCTGCGGTTGGTCGCCAGCCGGGTCGCGTGGAGCAGGGTGCGCAGCGACGACTCGGCCTGGAGCAGCGTCTCGGCCGACGCCTCGTCGAGCCGGCCCGCGTCGCGCAACGCCCGCAGCGCGGCGCGCGTGTTGGGCGTGCGCACCGATGGGTCGGCGCCGTGGGCCATCTGCAGCGCCTGCGCGACGAACTCCGCGTCGACCAGGCCGCCGCGGCCGTACTTGAGCGAGATCGCTCCGCGGTCCTCCCGGCCGAGCTCGAGCTCCATGCGGGCGCGCAGGCGGCGCAGCTCGCCGACGTCGGCGGGGCCGCGGGCGTAGGCGATCGCGGCGATGGCCTCGTCGAGGGTCGCGCGCAGGGCGGGGTCGCCCGCGACGGGGCGGGCGCGCAGGAGGGCCTGGCGCTCCCACGACGCGGAGGTGCGGTGGTACGCGACGAAGGAGGGGTGCGAGGTGACCAGCACGCCCTGCGCCCCGGAGGGCCGCAGGCGCGTGTCGATGGCGTAGCCGGGACCCGCGTCGTGCGAGGCCGAGAGGAGCGAGAGCGTGCGCTGCGCGAGGCGCACGGCGTACTCGCCCGCCGGGATCGTCCCGCGAGTACCACCCGAGGTAAACGCGTCGTCGGGGTGGCCGTGCAGGAAGAGCAGGTCGAGGTCGCCGCCGTGCCCGAGCTCGCCCGCGGCGAGGCTCCCGAGGGCCACCACCGCGACGCCCGCGAGCGGGTCGGCGTCGACCGCGCCGTAGCGGGCCGCGCACTCGGTGCCGGCGAGGCGCAGGCACTCCCCGACGACGGCCTCGGCGAGCGCGGTCAGCCGCTCGCCCACCTGCGCGGGGGAGAGCTCCCCCGCGAGGTCGGCGACCCCCACCGAGAGCATCGCCTCGCGCATCGCGCGGCGCAGCGCCCCGACGATCACCTCCGCGTCGCCGTCGCTCTCGGCGGCGCCCATCGCGGCGGCGGCCTCGATCCACGCGCGAATCTCCTCGGGGTCGGGGGCGGCGCTGCTGGTGACGAAGGTCTCGATGAGCTGCGGGCGCGCGAGCAGGGCGCGCGAGAGCTGCTCGCTCGCGCCGAAGAGCCCGACCAGGCCGCGCAGCACCGACGGCCGCTCGAGCAGCCAGCGGGCGTAGCGCTCGGGCGGGTGCACGCGCTCGAACAGCGTCGCGACGTTGGCGAGCGCGAGGTCGGGGTCGGGCGCGTCGCGCACCTCGCCCAGCAGGCGCGGCCCGAAGTCGGGCACCTGCACCAGGACGTCGGCGCCGAGCGGGAGGCCCGGGCGGCGGGCCAGGCGGCGCAGGTCGCTCGCCGCCGCGTCGGGGTCGCGCACGCCCAGCGCCTCGACCACCAGGGCGCGCAGCGAGGGGTCGTCGGCGTCGGCGGCGGCGAGGCGCGCGAGGCGGGCGGTCGGCGCGGTGGGGTCGGTGCGCAGCGGCGGTCGCGCGCTGCTGCTGGCGAGGTGGTCGGTGAGCTCGCGCACCCGCGAGCGCGCCGCGGTGAGGGCGGCCACGAGCGCGTCGCCGGAGGGGTAGGCGAGGGAGCGAGCGAGCACGTCGAGGCGCGCGGGGTCTTCGGGCAGGGTGTGCGTCGCGTAGGGCGCGACCGTCTGGATGCGGTGCTCGACCCGGCGCAGGAGGCCCCAGGCGTCGTCGAGGTCGCGGGCGTCGCGGTCGGACACGAGGCCCAGCGCGCGCAGCCGCGAGAGCGCGCGCAGCGTCGAGGGGACCTGCAGCGCCGGGTGCAACCCCCCCCACAGGAGCTGCCACGACTGCACGAAGAACTCGGCCTCGCGGATGCCGCCGCGGCCCAGCTTGAGGTCGCGGGCGTCGTCGCGGAGCTGCTCCTTGCGCGAGCGGGCGAGCATGTCGCGCAGGGTCTCGGTGATCGCCGGGTCGACCTCGCGGCGGAACACGAAGGGCTTGAGCGCGTCGAGCAGGGCGCGGCCGACCGCGCGGTCGCCGGCGATGGGGCGCGCGCGGAGCAGGGCGGCGCGCTCCCAGGGCCGCCCCCAGGTCTGGTAGTAGCGCTCGGCGGCGGCGTGGGAGCACGCGATCGGGCCCTGCCGCCCCTCGGGGCGCAGCCGCAGGTCGACGCGGAAGGCGAAGCCGTGCGCGGTCACGTCGGCGAGCAGGTCGACCAGCACCGAGCCGACGCGGGCGAAGTGCACCGCGAGGGGGCGCTCGCCGGCCGAGCCCTCGTCGGTCGCGTAGAAGAGGCAGATGTCGATGTCGGAGCCGAGGTTGAGCTCGCGCCCCCCGAGCTTGCCCATGCCGAGCACCGCGAGACCCACCGTCCTGCCGGCGAGGTCGAGGGGCGGGCCGTTGCGCGCGGCGACCATCGCGCCCGCGGCCGACAGGGCCGCGTCGACGCAGTCGCTGGCGGCCTCGGACCACTCGCGCGCGGTCTGGTCGACGTCGACCGTCGCGAGGAGCTCGCGCAGGGTCACCCGCACGAGGGCCTCGTCGCGCGCCGTGCGCAGGGCCGACTTCACCTCGTCGGCGTCGGCGTCGAGCCCGAGGCGGGCGGCGGCCGAGGGGGCGTGCACGAACTGGTGGCGCGCGAGCTCGGCGGCCAGCTGGGGGAGCTGCGCCGCGTGACGGAACAGCGCCGGCAGGACGCCAGGCGCGCCCGCGCCGAGCGACTCCACGATGACGCGCGCGGCCGGGGCGTCGAGGTCGAGGCCGTGGTCGCGCGCCTGCGTGAGCGCGAGCTCGGCCCCGGCGCGGTCGACCTCGCGCGGCAGGAACCTCGCGCCGGAGCGCGGTCCGTCGGTGCGACCCGTCACTGCCCGCCGGCGTCCGAGGCGGCGAGGCAGTTGCCGCCGATGCAGCTCTGCGCGAGCGGGCACACCCGGTTGCACGCGCCGCAGTTCAAGGGGTCGGTGGACGAGAACACGCAGTCGCCGCCGCACGCGAGCTGACCGGTCGGGCAGCTGCGCCCCGCGTCGCTGATCGGGCCCGCGCCGCAGTCCGAGCCGTCGCAGGGGTTCGAGTCGGCGTAACCCGCGTCGCGGGATCCCGCGTCGGGGAAGCCAGCGTCGGGGAAGCCAGCGTCGGGCGGGCCGGCGTCCGTCATCGTCGTCGCGGCGCAGACGTTGGCGACGCACTGCTGACCGACCGCGCAGCGGTTGCCGCAGGCCCCGCAGTTCGTCGGGTCGCTGCTCAGGGTCGCGCACGCGCCGTTGCAGCGCGCCTGCCCGGCAGGGCAGGCGCAGATGCCGGTCACGCACGACTCCCCCGCGGCGCAGACCGTCGCGCAGGTGCCGCAGTGCGCGGGGCTGGTCTGCAGGTTGAAACAGGCGCCGGCGCAATTGGTCTCCGCGATCATCGTGCAGGCGCTCGCCTGGCAGTTGCCCTCGACGCACGAGAAGCCGAGCGCGCAGGCGTTGCCGCACGCGCCGCAGTGGCGGGCGTCGAGGGCGGTGTTCACGCAGGCTCCGCCGCAGCTGGCGCGACCGTCGCTGCACGCGCAGACGCCCGCCGCGCAGGCGCGGTCGGCCGGGCAGACGACGTTGCAGCCGCCGCAGTGGTTGGGGTCGGCCGTCAGCAGCGCGCACACCCCGCCGCAGCGCACGGCGCCGCTCGGGCACCCCACCGGGCGGCACGCGCCGGCCACGCACTCGTCGGTGCCCGGGCAGACGAAGCCGCACATGCCGCAGTTGAACTTGTCGGTCTGCAGGTCGCGGCACACCATGCCGCAACAGGCGCGGATGCCGCCGCGCGGGCACAGCGAGCAGCCCGGCCCGGCGAGGTCGGTCAGCACCACGCCGTCGACCACCGCGGCGTCGGGGCGGCCGACTTCGGGCGCGCCGGCGTCGAAGCCGCCCGCGTCCGGCGCGTCGGGGCCACCGGCGTCGAAGCCGGCGTCGAGGCCAGCGTCACGAGCGTCGGTCGCGTCGGCGCGCGACTCGCCCGCGTCGGCGCGCGACTCGCCCGCGTCGGCGACGACGAAGGGGTCGCCGCTGACGATGGGGATGCCGCCGCACCCCGCGGCGCCCGCGAGCAACACCATCACCGCCCATCGCGCCCTCGTCATCGGCTGACTCTTCACCCGTTGCGCGAAGTCCGCCAGGGTCTTCCGGGGCGGCGCCCTGCGCGGCGTCGGTCGCGCGCCAACCGCCTACCACCGCGGCGATCGGCTGGCGTACCCTGCGGCGACCCGAGGAGGCCCGCGCGCCCGTTGACCGAGTCGATCACCCCACCCGGTCGCGCCGTCCGCGTGTCCCTCCGCCTCCGCTGGACCGCCGCCCTGCTCGCGGTCGCGCTGCTGCCGCTGGCGGCGCTCGCCGTGCTGACGCTGCGCATCCAGCGGTCGGGGCTGCACCGCGCCGAGCAGGAGCTCGAGCTCGCCGTCTGCGACCGCGTGGGCGACGCCCTCGACCGCGACCTCGACTACGCCGGCGAGGCCACGCTGCGCCTCGGGCGCGTGCTCACCGAGGGCCGCATCGCCGACGACGAGGCCCGGCTCTTCATCGCCCGCGAGGTGCTCGCCCGCGCGGCCGCCCTGCAGCACGTCGCCGTGTACACGCCCGCGGGCGACCACGTGGACACCATCGCGCGGGTCGACGAGTCGCGCGAGCCCGCGCCCCCGCGGCGCATCCCCGACGAGGTGCGACGGCGCCGGCCCGAGCTCGGCGAGTGGGCCGCCCCGGCCTTCGAGGCCAACGGGGTGACGCTCCGCTACGTCGTGGCCCTCGTGCGCGACGGGCAGCTGCGCGGCTGGGTCGTCGGCACCGTCTCGCCCCGCTGGATCGAGGACACCGTCGCGGGCATCTCGCGCGATCGCTTCGGCGCCGCCGACCGCGTGCTCGTCGTCGACCCCTCGCTGCGCCTGCTCTCGCGCGGGCCCGGCGAGGCCGCGGGCGCGTCGCTCGCCGGCCGCGAGATCTTCAGCCGCGTGCACCTCTCGCCCGGGGCCTTCGCGCGCCCGCTCCAGCTCACCGAGGACTACCTCGGCGCCGAGCCCATGGTGGGCTCGCTGCGCACGCTGCCCGCGCGGCGCTGGGCGGTGCTGGTGCGTCGGCCCGAGCGCGAGGTCTTCCTGGCGCTGTACGCGTCGCGGCGGCTGCTGCTGGTGGGCG
>JAQBQI010000542.1 GCA_028287085.1 Myxococcaceae bacterium | reverse complement strand
GCGTCGGGCCGCGCCGACTCGCGCTCGGCGGCGGTGACCTCGAGCCAGAGCGACTCGGCGGCGCCGCCCGCCCCCGCGATGTCGACGACGTAGTGGTCGTCGTCCCAGCGCATGCGGCGCTCGCCCTCGATGAGGGGCGGTCCCCCCGCCAGCACGGCGACGACCTCGGCCGACTCCATCGGGATGCCCAGCAGCTGCGCCGCTACGCAGGGCCGCGCGTCGCCGACGTAGAAGTTGCCGCCGCGCAGGTCGGCCATCGCGAGGTGCTGCCCGTCGGAGAGCAGGGTGCTCACCGTGGTGCCGAAGGCGCGGGTGTCGACGCGCACGCGGTCGGGCCGCTCGACGAAGACGTAGACCTCGCCGCGGATTCTCCCCTGCGGGCCGAAGTGGTCGGCCGAGCCGTGGGCGCGGATGCGGTGCACCCGCTCGTCGCGGGCGGTGACGTGGCGCAGGGCCATCGCCGGGTCGGTGATCGGGTAGCGCGGGGGGCTGCCCGAGCACCCCAGGGCCAGCAGCGCCAGCGCGCCCACGGAAGGTCGTCTCATCGCCGCGGAACATATCGCGGCGCCGCCCGGGTGTGCGGTACAACGCGCGCCGTGTGGTGCCCGCGATGATGTCCTGGTGGGAGGCCCTGGTGCTGGGCGCGGTCGAGGGCGTCACGGAGTACCTGCCCGTGAGCTCGACGGCGCACCTCATCCTGGCGCAGCGCGCGCTGGGCATCCCCGCGAGCGAAGAGGCCAACGCCTTCGCCATCTGCGTGCAGCTCGGCGCCATCGCCGCCGTGCTCGGGGTCTTCTTCCCGCGCGTGCGCTCGATGGCCCGCGGCATCATCGGGCGCGACCCCGACGGCCGCGCGCTGGCCATCAACGTGATCGTCGGCTTCCTCCCCGCGGGCGTGCTGGGACTGCTCTTCAACAAGACCATCGAGCGCGTGCTCTTCGGGCTCTACCCCGTGGTCGCGGCCTGGTTCGTCGGCGGGGTGTTCATCCTCGCGCTGCACCGCTCGGGGCGCGATCGCCGGCCGGGCCGCGCGCTCGCCGCGCTCACGGTGCGCGACGCCGTCATCATCGGCCTCGCCCAGAGCCTCGCGATGTGGCCCGGCACCTCGCGCTCGCTCGCCACGCTGGTCGCGGGCCTGCTCGTCGGGCTCTCCATCGAGGCCGCGCTCGAGTACAGCTTCTTACTCGGTCTGGTAACCCTCGGGTCGGCCACGGGGTACAAGCTGTTCAAGAGCGGCGGGGTGATGCTGCACGCGTACGGCCCGGTGAGCCTCGCGGTGGGCTTCGTCGCGGCCACCGTCTCCGCCGTGCTCGCGGTGCGCTGGATGCTCGCGTGGCTGCGCGGCCACGGGCTCCAGGTCTTCGGCGTCTACCGCGTGCTGCTCGCGCTCGTCGTGGCCGCGCTCCTCGCGACCGGAACGCTCCGTCCGTGACGGCGCGCGGGCCCTGCGCCGTCGGGGCGGCGGTGCTCGCCTTCGCGCTCGGCGCGCGGGCCCAGGTCGTCGCTCCGGCTCCCGCCCCCGCTCCCGCCCGCGCCGCGCCCTTCCCGCCGCCCGACCCGCCGCTCGGGCCCTACATGGCGCGCGACGAGCGCGTGCTCTTCGGTCTGCTGACGGCCACCTACGGCCTGCGCCTCGGCACGGCCATCAACCTGGGCGCCCTCGGCCGCACCGTCGGCGACCCCGAGCCCGAGACCTTCTGGATCATCCCGGGCGCCCTCGCCGTCGCCCTCCCGATCACGGCGCTGCTCATCGAGCGCCGCCACCCCCTGCGCCGCGGCCGCGGCCTCACCGCGGGCACCGGCGGCCTCATGGGCTACCTCGCGGCGACCTCGATCGCGATCGTCGTGCGGGGCGAGTCCTTCCCCTCGGGCGTCACCCTCTCCGGCTGGGCGACCTTCATCGGAACCACCTCGGGCATCGCCCTCGGCGCGCTGGTCGGCCACCTGACCGACGCGCCCCCGGCCGACGCGCTCTTCGTCGGGACGGGCGGCGTCGGCGGCGCGCTCCTCGGTGGGTTGTTGTGCGGGTCGTTCCAGTGCGGGCCCGACCTCGGGGCGTGGGCGCTGACGGGCGAGCTCGCGCTGCTCTCGACGGCGCTGGCGGTGCGCTCGCTGGTGCGCCCGACGCAGCCGACGATGCGCCTCGTGGGCATGGGGGCGCTGGGCCTCGGGCTCCTCACCGGCGGCGGCGTGCTCCTCGCGCGCTCGGTGCGCGACGGCGAGATCAGCGCGGCGGGCACGCAGCAGGCGTCGATCTTCGGGCTCGGGGGATTGCTGGTGGGGGCGGCGACCTTCTTCGCGCTGGGCCGCCGGGCCGAAGGCATCGCGGCGACGACGGTGGTGCCGACCGCGCAGGTGACGGGGCAGGGGATGACCGTCGGGGTGTCGATCACGCACCCCTGAGCGGGCGCGCGGGGGATGAGGGCTACTTCTTCCCGCCGAAGATGCTGTTGAACATGTTGGTGATCTTGGTCACCGGGTTGTTCGCGGCTTCCTTCCGGTTGTTGTGGCGCATCTCGATGATTCGCACCTCGCGCTGGGCGTCGAGGTTGTTGGGGTTGATCTCGAGCGCCTTCTTGAAGAACGAGTACGCGCGCTTGTCGCTCTTGACCTTGCAGACCATGCCCATGAGGTACTGCGCCTGGTCGTTGCTGTCGGTCGCGCGGAGGATCTTCGCGAGCCGGTTGACGATGTCGTCGAGGTGGGGCGCGGGGTTGGTCTCGAGCAGGCACTTGCAGAGCAGCGCGTTGACCGCGATGTCGTCGGGGTTGGTCTCGAGCACGCGCCGGAGCATGCGCTCGGCCTCGACGTAGTCCTTGCGGTTGAGGGCGATCTCCGCGCGGTGGGCCTCCTGCACCGTGTCGAGCACGGCGTTGACCCGCTTCTGCGCCGCGGGCGTGCCGCCGCCGCCGGCGATGGTCTCCTCGTACTGCATCCGGCTCTTGAGGTCGGAGAGCGTCGTGAAGGCGTGGTTGTAGAGCCCGAAGATCTCGGTGTGCAGCGTGCGCAGCTCGTTGGTGTTCGCCCGGTCGGGGTGCCACGCCGCGGCCACCACGGGGAAGCGCTTCTGGATGTCCTCCATCGTCGCCGACGGCGTGAGGTCGAACATCTCGAAGTAGGTCCAGTTCTCCATGCGGCCGAGGTGCGTGCGCGCCTCCTTGGCCTTCGGGTCGCTCGTCGGCGCCACCGAGGACTCGCCGCTCGGCGGGCCCGACGCGGAGGCCGGGCCCTTCGGCGCCCCGAGGGTCGCGCTGAGCGGCGTCGCGGGCGCCGGGTTCGACGCCGGGTTCGACGCGGCGGTGGCCAGCGAGACGGCCTCGATCTGCTTGGTGAGCGCGAGCAGGTAGACCATGATCCGCACGAGGGCGGCGTCGGGGGCGAGGCCGATGAGCTGGTCGAGGCTCGACGGCGCGGTGCGCAGCTGCGTCGGCGCGAGGCCCAGCTCGACGCCGAACTCGAAGCGCTCGAACTCGTGGCCCTCGCGCAGGCGCAGGCCCCGCTGGCCGATCTTCTCGAAGACCACCGCCATGGCGGCCTCGGTCGGCGGCGACGCCTGGAGGCCGCGCCACACGATCGGAAACACGTCCTGCGGGGTGCGGGCGCGCGCGTCGGCGCCGAGCAGGTCGACCTTGTCGTAGTAGGCGTAGGTGCCCTGAGAGTTGCCGAAGAGGGCGACGACCTTGCGTCGCAGCTGCTCGCGCAGGGCCGTCTCGAGGGTCGTCGGGTCGGCCGCGCCCAGCCGCAGCAGCGTCGGAATCTCCTCCGCGCCCGGCTCGTCGAGGCTCTGCTGGACCTTGATGAACGTGTCGTCGGTGAGCAGCCCGAGGTCGTGCATCACCCACCCGAGGTTCTGCGCGAAGCGCGGCAGCTGCACCGCCACGATGACGCCGCCCTCGACCACGATGATCGACTCGCCGACGCCGTCGTCGTCCGCGTCGCCCGGGGTCGGCGGGGGGTTGGACACCACGAAGGTGCCCGTCATCTTCTTCTCCCGGGCGTACAGCAGCACGTTCGGGAGCGGCGTCTTCGAGAAGGTCCCTTCGGTGGTGGGCCGGGTGGTCGGGGCGGTCATCGCGGCAATAGACTCCGGTGGTCTGGAGGGCGTCGGTCAGCGGGAGCGGGGGGGCGACTATACCGCGCGCCAGGCCGTTCCCGAAGACCCATCGCGCAGTTCGATGCCCAGGGCCGTGAGCTCCCCACGGATCTCGTCGGCCCGCGCGAACTCCCTCGCCTCGCGGGCGGCGGTGCGCTGGGCGACGAGGGCGTCGATGCGGGCCGGGTCGAGGTTGCGGCAGCGCACCCGGCGGGCCGTGACCCGCGCGAAGAATTCCTCCGGGTCGCCTTCGCCCACGCCGAGCACGGCGGTGAGGTGGGTGATGGCCGCGTCGGCGGCGTCGAGGTCGCGCTTGTCGGGGCGCTTCTGGTCGCAGAGCTTGTTGGTGAGCGTGAAGACCTGCGCGAAGGGGTCGAGCGCGCCGGCGGTGTTGAGGTCGTCGTCGAGGGCCGCGTCGAAGTCCCGCACGAGCTTCGCGATGACGTCGACCACGGTGGCCTTGCCGTCGACGCCCGTCGGGATCTTCGCCGCGAGCTTCAGGCGCGTGTCGTAGAAATACTCGAGGCGCTTCTCGGCCTGCTCGATGGTGGGGAAGGTCACGTGGTCGCCCATCTCGGCGAGGTCGAAGGCGAGCGGCGAGCGGTAGTGCGTGCCGAGGATCCACACCCGGATGGCCTCGCCGTCGACCCGCTCGCGCAGGCGCTTCAGCTGAAACCAGTGCCCGAAGTGCACCTTGCGTTCGAGCACGGCCATCATGGCGCGGTCGTCTTCGGTGAGGCTGGCCGGGTCCCGCTCGCGGTAGGCCTGGAGGGTCTTCGGGTCGCTCTTGGAGACCTTGCGCAGGTCGGGGTGGCACTCCTTGAGCGCGGGCAGGCGGGCGAGCACGGCCTCGCTGAAGTCGGCGTTGCGCTCGATGTCGACCTCGATGAACCCGTGGTGCATCCACGCGCTGGCCATCGGGCCGTACACGGGCTCGCTCTGCGCGATCTCGTTCTCGTGGTGGGGAAACTTCAGGTCGGGCCCGCCGCCGTGCAGGTCGAAGCCGTCGCCGAGGAGCTCGTGCGCCATGGCCGAGCACTCGATGTGCCACCCGGGCCGCCCCTCGCCCCAGGGCGAGGGCCACCGCGCGCCCTCGGGCTCGTGCACCTTCGACGACTTCCAGAGCGCGAAGTCGGGGTCGTTGCGCTTGCCCTCGCCGCTCTTGCCGCGGCCCTCGGCGGCGCACTGGTCTTCGAGGTGGCGCTTGGAGAGCTTGCCGTAGTCGGCGAACCTGGCGGTGTCGTAGTACACGTCGCCCGCCTCGGTGACGTAGGCGAAGCCCTTGGCGAGCAGGGCCTCGATGAGGGCGATGATGCCCGGGATGGTCTCGCTCACGCGCGGCTCGGCCCACGGGGGGCGGCACAGGAGGGCGGCCACGTCGTCGCGGTAGGCCTGGATGTACCGGTCGGTGATGGCCTTCGGCGACTCGCCCGTCTCGACCGCGACCTGGATGATCTTGTCGTCGACGTCGGTGAAGTTGCGGGCGTAGCGGACGATGAGCCCCTGGCGCTCGAGGTGGCGCACGAGCACGTCGAAGACCACGGGGCCGCGCGCGTTGCCGACGTGGATGTACCCGTAGACGGTGGGCCCGCAGACGTAGAGCGAGGTCTCGCCGGGGGTTCGCTGGGGCAGCGGGATCACCGCGTTGGTCAGGCTGTCGTGCAAGCGGAAGGACATGGGGGTGGAGGTAGCCCACCGCGTCGGGGTGCGGCAAGAGGAGTCGCGACAGGGAGGGGGGGACGGGTGGATAGTCCGGGGCTCATGGACGTGACGACACTACGGTCCCGCATCACCGGTTCGCTCGACGCGCTGCTGATCGGCGACGCCCTCGGGTGCCCGGTGGAGATGAAGACCCCGGCGGAGATTCGCGCGCGCTACGGCACGCTGCACACGCTGGAAGACACGCCGCGGCCGTGGTGGCGCCCGGCGGGCCTGCACTCCGACGACAGCCAGCAGACGGTGGCCCTGTGCGACGCGCTGCTCGAGTCGCCCGAGGCCCCGGAGGTCCCCTTCGCGCGCATGCTGGTGGAGATCTACCGGGCCTTCGAGAAGGGCCCCGGGCAGCACGGCGGCCACCGCGGCACGGGGAAGAACTTCCGCCTCACGGTCGACAAGCTGGTGGCGGTCGAGGCCGCCGACCCCTTCGCCGGGGCGCAGGCGACGGCGGGCAACGGCGTGGCGATGCTGGCCGCCCCCATCGCGTGGCGCTGGCCGGCCGACGCCGCCGCGCGGCGCGAGGCGCTGCTGCGCATCGCGCGGGTGA